>NZ_JBSGBN010000150.1:0-23181 GCF_053601275.1 Streptomyces sp. NPDC004752
CGCGGGGGAGCCGCATGTCGATACAGCCCCGCGCCCCCTCCGGGGCGCTGCCGGATGTGCGACGGGGGCGGCCCCTTCGGGCGGGGCCGCCGCCTTCGGTGTGGTGTGGAGCGTGGCTCAGCTGAAGGAGTCGCCGCAGGCGCAGGAGCCGGTCGCGTTCGGGTTGTCGATCGTGAAGCCCTGCTTCTCGATCGTGTCCACGAAATCGATGGTGGCGCCGCCGAGGTACGGAGCGCTCATGCGGTCGGTGACGACCTTGACCCCGTCGAAGTCCTTCGTCACGTCCCCGTCGAGGGAACGCTCGTCGAAGAAGAGCTGGTAGCGCAGGCCGGAGCAGCCGCCGGGCTGGACGGCCACGCGCAGCGCGAGGTCGTCCCGGCCTTCCTGGTCGAGCAGGGCCTTGACCTTGGACGCGGCGGCGTCGGTCAGGACGATGCCGTCGGTAACGGTGGTGGTCTCGTCCGATACGGACATCTACATCTCTCCCGGGTTGTACGGAGACTGCTTGCCGACGAGTGCAACCGGCGGGTCCGCGGATTCATTCCGGGCCGGGCATTCGCGTTGTCGCGTTTTTCCGCTGAGTTCATGCTCGCACACACCCGTGCGCGGCGGCAGCGGCCCGGGAGCGGCTCGACCGGGATTCACGTCACATGGACGCTATCGCCATCGTCAAAGTGACACGAACCGGTTATGATAGATAGCGTCAGGTTGACGAAAAATAGAAAGGGTGCGTGCCGTGACCACCGCCCAGACCCCCGAGCTCGACGTACAGCCGAGCCCCCTTGCCCTGCTGCTTCTCGGCCGGGAGGCCGACCCGAAGAGCGAACGCGGCGTCGAGTGTCCCGGCGAGCTGCCCTCGCCCGCCGACCCCGACCTGGTCGAGCGCGCGCGGGCGGCCAAGGAGCGGCTCGGGGACAAGGTCTTCGTGCTCGGCCACCACTACCAGCGCGACGAGGTCATCCAGTTCGCCGACGTCACGGGCGACTCCTTCAAGCTGGCCCGGGACGCGGCGGCCCGCCCGGAGGCCGAGTACATCGTCTTCTGCGGTGTGCACTTCATGGCGGAGTCCGCCGACATCCTGACGGGCGATGCCCAGAAGGTCGTACTGCCCGACCTCGCCGCCGGCTGCTCGATGGCCGACATGGCCACCGCCGAACAGGTGGCGGAGTGCTGGGACGTGCTCACCGAGGCCGGGATCGCCGAGCGGGTCGTGCCCGTCTCGTACATGAACTCCTCCGCCGACATCAAGGCATTCACCGGTCGGCACGGCGGCACGATCTGCACGTCCTCGAATGCGCCACGGGCCCTGGAGTGGGCCTTCCAGCAGGGCGAGAAGGTACTCTTCCTGCCCGACCAGCACCTGGGCCGCAACACCGTGGTGCGGGAGCTGGGCATGTCCCTGGAGGACTGCGTCGTCTACAACCCGCACAAGCCGAACGGCGGGCTGACGGCGGACGAGCTGCGGGACGCCCGGATGATCCTGTGGCGGGGGCACTGCTCGGTGCACGGCCGCTTCAGCCTGGAGTCGGTGAACGAGGTGCGGGAACGGATCCCGGGGGTCAATGTGCTGGTCCACCCGGAGTGCCGGCACGAGGTGGTGGCCGCGGCGGACCAGGTGGGCTCGACCGAGTACATCATCCAGGCGCTGGAGGCCGCTCCCGCCGGGTCCAAGTGGGCCATCGGCACCGAGCTGAACCTGGTGCGGCGACTGGCGAACCGTTTCGCTCCGGAGGGCAAGGAGATCGTCTTCCTGGACCGTACGGTGTGCTTCTGCTCGACCATGAACCGCATCGACCTGCCGCATCTCGTGTGGGCCCTGGAATCGCTGGCCGAGGGGAACCTCGTCAACCGCATCGAGGTCGACAAGGAGACGCAGCGGTACGCGAAGCTGGCGCTGGAGCGGATGCTGGCGCTGCCGTAGCGCTCGCGCCGGGCACCCGGGATCGGCCCGAGTGAGGGGCACTCTCTGTCAGAGGGTGCCCCTCGTTGTCGTCTCGATGCCCTTCACTGCTCCAGCAGTCGTTCCCCCCGGCTCGTCGCGATCCGCAGCGCGTCCGCCAGCGCCTCGGCGAGACGCACGCCCGTGAACCGCAACTCCCGCTCCCCCGTGCCCGGTTCGCCCAGCAGCGACTTCGCCGCGGACAGGACGTACGCGGCCGAGCCGAGCAGTTCCGCTTCCAACTCGTCGGCCATACGGGACAGTCGGCT
Organism: Streptomyces sp. NPDC004752; assembly: GCF_053601275.1. Lineage (NCBI taxonomy): Bacteria > Bacillati > Actinomycetota > Actinomycetes > Kitasatosporales > Streptomycetaceae > Streptomyces > Streptomyces sp. NPDC004752. The sequence goes on from NZ_JBSGBN010000150.1 coordinate 2,209, forward strand.
GCCGGGATCCTTCGTGCTCAGGTAGCACGGGCGTCCGTCCTCCGCGGTCCAGGGCAGCAGCCGCAAGGGTGTTCCCGATCCGTCCCGCATCACCATGCGCATCTCCTCGATGGTTACCGTGTGTGTCACCATCGTTGCCGTACGGCACCTCCCTCAACAGCAGCGCCCCGTCCCGGCGTTGAGAACGGGACGCGCACAGCGGAAAGGCGAGACCGATGACGTTCAAGCCCCAGGCCCTGACCCCGTACCTGTCCGCCCGCCACTATTTCGGCGCCGAACAGCGCCGCCACCGCGAGTCAGCGGGCCTGTCTCTCGTTCAGCTCGCGGGCATCGTGAACTCCAGCAAGAGCACACTCGCCCGGATCGAGACGGCGGAGCTGATGCCGCCCCCGGACCTGCCCGACCGGCTGGACGCGGCGTTCGGCACGGACAGGCACTTCCACGGGCTGTACGAACTGGCCAAGCGGGAGGCGCATCCGGACCAGTACCGACGGTTCATGGACTTCGAGGCGCAGGCGGAGGTGATCGAGAACTTCGGGGCGCAGGCATTGCCGGGCTTGTTGCAGACCAAGGAATACGCCGACGCGCAACTCAGCCTCCGCGAGGAGCTGTCGCCGGAGGAGGTGGAACAGCGTGTCAACGCACGCCTCTCACGCCAAAGTCGGCTGCGCTCGGCAGACCGTCCCCTGCGCTGGGCGATCATCGACGAGTCTGTCCTTCAGCGAAAGGTCGGCAGCCATGAGGGTATGTACAAACAGCTGGTCCGGCTCCTCGAACAGGTGGATACTCCGGACAGCAAGGTCCAGGTGATGCCCTTCAGTGCCGGTCCGCACTACTTGATGGGTGGCGCGCTGACCCTGCTGACCCTTCCCAACGGCTCCACCATGGCTTACGAAGAGGGCATCGAGGTCGGTCACCTCTATGAGGACCGGGATTCGGTGAAGAAGTGGCGACGGCACTACGAAGTGCTCCGCGCCAACGCCCTCCCACCGGCAGCCTCGGCGGAGCTGATCCGACAGGCGATGGAGGACTACACACCATGCGACACACCCCCGAGCTGAACTCGGCCCGCTGGCGCCGCAGCAGCTACAGCAATGCCAACGGGGGCGAATGCGTCGAGATCACCGAGGACCTCCCCGGCGTGGTCCCCGTCCGCGATAGCAAGAACCCCCACGGCCCCGTACTCACCATCCCAGCCACCGCCTGGGACGCGTTCGTCACCTCATTGAAGGACTGATGCGGGACAGCCGGGGCTCATACGAGTCGGCGGGGAGGCCCGGCCCGCATGACCGTGGGCCGGGCTTCCGCCATATTCCCAACGGCTCCACCATGGCCTACGAAGAGGGCATCGAGGTCGGTCACCTCTATGAGGACCGGGACTCGGTGAAGAAGTGGCGGCGGCAGTACGAAGTGCTGCGGGCCAACGCCCTCCCACCAGCAGCCTCGGCGGAGCTGATCCGACAGGCGATGGAGGACTACACGCCATGCGACACCCCCCCGAGCTGAACTCTGCCCACTGGCGCCGCAGCAGCTACAGCAACACCAACGGGGGCAACTGCGTCGAGATCACCGAGGACCTCCCCGGCGTCGTCCCCGTCCGCGACAGCAAGAACCCCCACGGCCCCGTACTCGTCGTCCCGGCCGCCGCATGGGACACGTTCGTCACCTCATTGAAGGCTTGACGGGTGACGGCCGGGGCTCGTACGGGCCCCGGCCGTCGACTTGTGCCACGATCGAGGGAACGGCTCCCGATCTCGTGAACAGGTGATCTTCCGATGGCCCAGTCTGGCGAGCGACCGAAGGAGGGGCGTGACATGACTGCCATGGCCCATGAGCCACTCACGCAGGAAGAAGTGCTGCTGGAGGGCTTCCTCGCCCTGGGCACCCCAGAGGGTTTCCGGGCCGAGCTGATCGAGGGGGAGATCGTCGTGACACCGCCGCCGGACGGGGACCACGAGGACTACATCGGGCTGATCGTGAACCAGGTGATCAGGCGTTCCCGGACCGACATGCAGTTCTCCGGTAACAAGGGGCTGAAGCTGGAGGGCGGGGGTGGCTGCCCGAAGGACCACGTGATCCCGGACGGCACGTTCGCCCCCATGGAACTGCGCCTCTACCGGGGCGCCGAGTCCTGGATGCCCTGCGACGGCGTCGCCATGGTCCTGGAGGTGACGTCCACCAAGCCCCAGGCGGATCGCGAGGCCAAACGTCGCTGCTACGCCCGCGCTGGCATCCCGCTATACATGCTCGTCGACCGCGACGCCTCCGCGATCACACTGTTCAGCGCCCCGGAGAAGGACGACTATCGGGTGCACTGCACCCACCCGCTCGGCAAACTGCTTGCCCTCCCGGAGCCGTTCGCCTTCGAGCTGGACACCGCGGACTTCCTCTGACGTCCACGCAAAGACCCGGCCCGCGCGGTCGCGCGGGCCGGGTCTCTCTGCCGACTACACTCCCGCCGGCTCCGGCACCTCGGTCTCCCGGGCCTCCTGCTTCGCCGCGCGCTTCTTCGCCCGGCGCTCCTTGCGGAGTTCGAGCATCGCGTACAGCGTCGGGACCAGGAGCAGGGTCAGCAGGGTCGACGTGATCAGACCGCCGATCACCACCACCGCGAGCGGCTGGGCGATGAAGCCGCCCTCGCCCGTGATGCCCAGGGCCATCGGCAGGAGCGCGAAGATCGTGGCCAGGGCCGTCATCAGGATCGGGCGCAGCCGGTGGCGTCCGCCCTCCACGACCGCCTCCACAACCCCGTACCCCTGCTTCCGGTACTGGTTGATCAGGTCGATCAGCACGATCGCGTTCGTCACCACGATGCCGATCAGCATCAGCATGCCGATCATCGCGGGGACGCCCATCGGCGTACCCGTGGCGATGAGCAGACCGATCGCGCCGGTCGCCGCGAACGGGATGGACACCAGCAGGATCAGCGGCTGGGCCAGCGACCGGAACGTCGCCACCAGCAGCATGAAGACGATCGCGATCGCCGCGAGCATCGCCAGGGCCAGGTTCTTGAACGCGCTGTCCTGGTCCGAGCTGACGCCGCCGATCTCCGCCGTCGCCCCCGCCGGGAGCTTCAGCGCGGTGATCTTCGACTGCAGCTTGGTGCTCACCGCGCCCGTGTTGTCACCCGTCGGCCGCGCGGTGATGGTCGCCGAACGCTGGCCGTCGATCCGGGTCATCGACACCGGGCCGTCCGCCAGCCGCACCGTCGCGATGTCGCCCAGCTTCACCGCGCCCAGGTTCAGCGCGCGCAGCTGCGCCAGCGTCTCGGCCGGCTTCGCCGACCTGACCACTATGTCGCGCTCGGTGTCGTCCAGGGTCGCCTTCCCGGCCGTCGTGCCCTTGACCGCCTGGGCCACCGCGGCGCCCAGCGTCTGGTCGTTGAAGCCCGCCGCGGCCGCCTTGTCGTTCGCCTTGACCGAGATCCGCGGCACGCTCGTCGCCAGGTCGCTCGTCACGTCGGTGACATGGTCGAGCCCGGCCACGGTCTTGCGTACCTGCTCCGCCGCCGTGCGCAGCGCGTCCGCGTCGGCCGCCTTCACGACGACGCTCAGGTCCTGGCTGCCGAAGCCGTCACCGGCGGACACCGTGGTGGTGCCGATGCCCTTCAGCTCGGCCAGGCCGTCCTCGATGTGCGTCTGCACGTCGTCGTAGGACGCCGAGTCCTCCAGCATCACCTGGTACGACGCCTGGTTGGTGTCGGTGCCGCCACCGAAGGCGGCCATGAAGCCGGACGAGCCGATCGTGACCTGGTAGTCCTTGATGCCCTTGGTGTCGCCGAGCAGCTTCTCCACCCGGGCGGCCTGCTCGTCGGTGGCCGCCAGGCTGGTGCCCGGCTTCAGCTCCTGCTTGATGCTGAGGACCTGCTGCTCGCCCTGGTCGAAGAAGTTGGTCTTCAGCATCGGGGCCATGCCGAAGGTGCCGAGCAGCACCACCACGGCGATCACGACGCTGGTGAAGCGGCGGCGCGTGGCGAACCGCAGCACCGGGACGTACAGGCGCTGGAGGTGGCTGTTCGCCTCCTTCTCCTCCGCCTGGCGGCGGGCCTGCTCCGCGTCCTCGGGGGTGCCCTTCGGCGCGCGCAGGAACCAGTACGACAGCACCGGGACCACGGTCAGCGACACCAGCAGGGACGCCAGCAGGGCGGCCGTCACGGTGAGGCTGAACGAGCCGAACAGGGCGCCCACCATGCCGCCGACCAGGCCGATCGGCAGGAAGACGGCGACCGTGGTGAGGGTCGAGGAGGTGACCGCGCCGGCCACCTCGCGGACGGCGCCCAGGATCGCCGCCTGGCGCTCCTCGCCGTAGCCGAGGTGCCGTTTGATGTTCTCCAGGACGACGATCGAGTCGTCGACGACCCGGCCGATGGCGATCGTCAGCGCGCCCAGCGTGAGCATGTTCAGCGACAGGTCGCGCGTCCACAGAACGATCAGCGCGAGGACGACGGAGAGCGGGATGCTCACCGCGGTCACCAGCGTCGACCGCACCGACGCCAGGAAGACCAGGATGACGAGGACCGCGAAGAGCAGACCCAGGGCGCCCTCGGTGGTCAGGCCCTTGATGGACTTGGAGACCGCCGGACCCTGGTCGCTGACGACCGTGATGGTCGCGCCGGAGCCGAGGTCCTTGCGCAGCTCGGGCAGCTTGTCCTTGACCGCGTTGGAGATGGAGACCGCGCTGCCGTCGTGGTCCATGGTGACGTTCACGGCGAGGCTCGGCTTGCCGTCGGTGCGGGTGATGGAGTCGGCCGGGGCCGGCTGCTCCTTGACCGTGGCCACGGTGCCGAGGCGCACCGGCTTGCCGCCGCCCTCCCCGGTGACCATCAGGTCCCGGATCTGCGCGAGCGAGGTGAGGCCACCGCCGACCTGGACGGTGCGGTTGGCGCCGCCCTCGTCGAAGGAACCGGCCGGGACGGTGGCGCCGGCCGCCTGGAGCGCCGGGACGAGGGCGGCCGGGGTGAGGCCCGCCTTGGCCAGCTTCGCGTCGTCGGGGGTCACGGTGACCTGGAGGTCCCGCACACCGTCGACCTGGACCCGGCCCACGCCGCCGATGCCCTTCAGGTCCGGGACGACCGTCTTGTCGAGCTGGTCGGCCAGGGCCTGCTGGTCCTTGTCCGAGGTGACGGCGAGCACCACGGTCGGGATGTCGTCCGTGGACCCGGAGACGACCTGCGGGTCGACACCGTCCGGGAGCAGGGCCCGAGCCCGGTTGACGGCCTGCTGGACATCGGTCACGAGCCGCTTGGTGTCGTTGCCGTAATCGAAGGACGCCATGATCACGGCGCTGCCCTCACTGGCCGTGGAGGTGACGCCGGTGATGCCGTCGACGGCTTCGAGGTTGTCTTCGAGGGGTTCGACGACCTGCTTCTCGACGACGTCGGGGGACGCGCCCTGGTAAGGCGCGATGACCGACACCATCGGCAGCTCGATGGTGGGCAGCAGCTGCTGCTTGATCTGGGGGATCGCGATCACCCCGAAGACGATCGCGATGATGGATATCAGCCCGATCAGGGCCCGTTGCGCGAGGCTGAATCTGGACAGCCAGGACATGGGTGAGGGTCTCTCTTCTGTGAGGGCAGAAGGGCGCGTGAACGCCCACCTCACCACCCTCGCCCATGCGTGAGGGCCGATCCGTAGACCCCAGGTCCATTTCCTTATGCCGGTCCTACTGCCGGTGCAGTACGTCCGGGTAGAGGTCAGTCCATCCTCGGACGGACCAGCCCGGACTCGTAGGCGATGACCACCAGCTGGGCGCGGTCCCGCGCACCCAGCTTGGCCATGGCCCGGTTCACATGGGTCTTCACGGTCAGCGGGCTGACCTCAAGGCGCTCGGCGATCTCGTCGTTGGAGTGGCCGCCGGCGACCTGGACCAGCACCTCGCGCTCCCGTCCGGTGAGCGCGTCCAGCCGGTCGGAGCGGGCGGGGTCGCGGCCGTCGTCCGCCGCGTCGCCCTGGGCGAGGAAGCGGGCGATGAGGCCCTTGGTGGCCGTCGGGGAGAGCAGCGCCTCACCGCCGGCCGCGACGCGGATGGCGGCGAGGAGTTCCTCGGGTTCGGAGCCCTTGCCGAGGAAGCCGGAGGCGCCGGCGCGCAGCGCCTGCACCACGTAGTCGTCGACCTCGAAGGTGGTCAGGATGACCACGCGAACCTGGGCCAGGGTGGGGTCGGCGCTGATCTCACGGGTGGCCTGGAGGCCGTCGGTGCCGGGCATCCGGATGTCCATGAGGACGACGTCCGCCCGCTGCTCCCGGGTCAGCCGTACCGCCTCCGCGCCGTCGGACGCCTCCCCCACCACCTCCATGTCGGACTCGGAGTCGACGAGCACGCGGAAGGCGCTGCGCAGCAGTGCCTGGTCGTCGGCGAGCAGGACACGGATCGTCATGCGGGCTCCCCCGTGGCGGCGGTGCGGGTCTTGACGGGCAGGATCGCATGGACGCGGAAGCCGCCTCCGTACCGGGGACCGGTGGTCAGGCTGCCGCCGAGGGCGGTGACCCGTTCCCGCATGCCGAGCAGCCCGTGCCCGCCGCCGGTCGTGGCGGTGTCGTCCGCTGTCGCGCCGTCGTCGAGGACGGTGACCTCGACGAACGGTCCCACCCGTACGACGCTGACCTCGGCCTTGGCATCCGCCCCCGCGTGCTTCTGCACATTTGTCAGGGCCTCCTGGATGATCCGGTAGGCGGCCAGGTCGACGGCGGCGGGCAGGGCCTCGCCCTGTTCGGCGTGGGCGAGCTCGACCGGGAGGCCGGCGTTGCGGAAGGTGCCGGCGAGTTCGTCGAGGCGGCTGAGGCCGGGGGCGGGTTCGGTGGGGGCCTCGGGGTCACCGGTCTGGCGCAGCAGGCCGACGGTGGCGCGGAGTTCGTTGAGCGCGGACCGGCTGGCCTCCCATACGTGGCCGAGGGCCTCCTTCGCCTGGTCCGGGCGTTTGTCCATGACGTGCGCGGCGACTCCGGCCTGCACGTTGACGAGGGCGATGTGGTGGGCGACGACGTCGTGCAGATCGCGGGCGATGCGCAGGCGTTCTTCGGCGACGCGGCGGCGCGCCTCCTCCTCGCGGGTGCGTTCGGCCCGTTCGGCGCGTTCCCGGATGGCCTGGACGACGGCGCGGCGGCTGCGGACGGCGTCGCCCGCGGTGGCGCCGATGCCGGTCCAGGCGATGATGCCCAGGTTCTCCTGGGCGTACCAGGGCAGCGGGCCGACGAGCGTGGCGGCGCCGGTCAGCACGATCATGGTGAGCAGGCCGACGCGCCAGGTGGTGGCGCGGTCGGTGGTCGCGGCGACCGTGTACAGGGCGATGACGGCGCACATCGCGACGGGGGCGCGCGGGTCTCCGGTGACGCTCTCGACGAGGGCGGCGGCACCGGTGACGGCGAGGACGGATCTGGGGGCGCTGCGCCGCAGAACGAGGGCGGCTGCGCCGAGGGTCATCAGGACGAGGCTGAGCGGGTCGGGGGTCCGTACGCCCCAGCTGACACCGCGCTCTCCCCCGGGGGAGACGAAGGAGCCCGCCACCATGCACACCAGCGCGCCCGCCGCGACAGCCGTGTCCAGCGCGAGGGGATGCGCCGTCAGCCGGTGTCGGGCGCGTTGGAATGTGCTCACATCCTGAACGGTACGTTGCCCCTGCGGTGGGGCTTGTGCGGGTGTGCGTAGTTCCTCGCGCCCCTGGGTGGGCTGCACCCGCGCATAGCCGCGGACCTACCGGGGACGGTGGGGCACGGGCGCCATGAGGGTGCGGTGGTCTGGACCGTGCCGGTGCGCTGGCGCTGAGCGCGCAGTTCCCCGCGCCCCCAGGCGGGCTGCACCCGCACACAGCCACAGACGTACCGGAGACGGTGGGGCACGGGCGCCGTGGGAGTGCGGTGGGCCGGGACCGGGGTCAGCCCGGGATCAGGCCGTCGTCGCGCAGCAGGTCCCGGACCTCCTCCAGGGTCGCGTCGGGGGACGGCAGGATGAGGTCGGAGGGTTCCAGGGAGTCGTCGGGCACCGGTTCGCCCAGGTCGCGGACCCTGGCGAGGAGGGCCTGGAGGGTGCGGCGGAAGCCGGGGCCGTCGCCGTTCTCCATCTCGGCCAGGAGTTCGTCGTCCAGCTTGTTCAGCTCGGTGAGGTGGCCGTCCGCCAGCCTCACCTGTCCCTCCCCCATGATCCGTACGATCATGTCCGCCATCTCGCCCTCCAGCCCGTCGACGCTACTGCTTCTCTACTGCTTGTCGAAGCGCGGGGTGTCCTGCGGCTGCTGCTGGGACTGCTGCTGGCCCGTGCCGCCCTCGATCGCCTGCTGGGGTGAGCCTCCGGCCAGCTCCGCCTTCATGCGCTGGAGCTCCAGCTCCACGTCCGTACCACCGGAGAGGCGGTCCAGCTCGGCCTGGATGTCGTCCTTGGCCATGCCGGAGGGGTCGTCCAGGGCGCCGGAGGCCAGCAGTTCGTCGATGGCGCCGGCCCGCGCCTGGAGCTGGGCGGTCTTGTCCTCGGCGCGCTGGATGGCCAGGCCGACGTCGCCCATCTCCTCGGAGATGCCGGTGAAGGCTTCGCCGATCCGGGTCTGGGCCTGGGCCGCGGTGTACGTCGCCTTGATCGTCTCCTTCTTGGTGCGGAAGGCGTCGACCTTGGCCTGGAGGCGCTGGGCGGCCAGGGTGAGCTTCTCCTCCTCGCCCTGGAGCGTCGTGTGCTGTGTCTCCAGGTCCGTCACCTGCTGCTGGAGGGCTGCGCGGCGGGAGAGCGCCTCGCGGGCCAGGTCCTCGCGGCCCAGCGCGAGTGCCTTGCGGCCCTGGTCCTCCAGCTTGGAGGACTGCTGCTGCAACTGGTTCAGCTGGAGTTCCAGCCGCTTGCGGGAGGTCGCCACGTCGGCGACGCCGCGGCGGACCTTCTGGAGCAGCTCCAGCTGCTTCTGGTACGAGTAATCGAGGGTCTCGCGCGGGTCTTCGGCCCGGTCAAGGGCCTTGTTCGCCTTCGCGCGGAAGATCATCCCCATACGCTTCATGACACCGCTCATGGGCTTCGCGCGCCCCCTTCTGACGGACTCCAGCTCACAGATCTGCGACATGACCCACAGTACGGGCCCTGACTCCATTACCGCACTGTTCGGGGACGGATGCGCTCATCCCCAAGGACGACTGCGGCCGGTCCCGATCCGGCGCAGGGAGTAGGTGGCCTCCCCGGTGACCGCCGGATGAACCGTCTGCAACATCCCCTCTGTCCCCCTACAGACGACTGGTGTTGCCGGATCGTTCCCCACCGGACTGGGGTCCAGTCCTCGCCACCCCGTACCCTTGGGCTTTGTGTTCCGAAGCCGTGCCAAGGAAGAGAAGGCCCCGTCCGTCGACAAGGCGGCGGTGACCGACTCCAAGCAGCCCCGTGACCCGCAGGCTCCCAAGGGCCGCCCCACTCCGAAGCGGAGTGAGGCGCAGTCCCAGCGCCGCAGCGTCGCCAATACGCCGACGACGCGCAAGGAGGCCGCCAAGCGGCAGCGCGACGAGCGCCGTGTCCAGCTGGAGCGGCAGCGCCAGGCGCTGGCCAGCGGCGACGAGCGCTATCTGCCCGCCCGGGACAAGGGCCCGGTCCGCAAGTTCGCCCGGAACTGGGTGGACTCGCGCTTCAACGTCGCGGAGTTCTTCCTGCCGCTGGCCGTGGCCATCCTGGTGCTGAGCGTGGTGCGGGTGCCCGCGCTGCAGAGCATCGCGTTGCTGCTGTGGCTGGTCGTGATCGTGCTGATCGTGCTCGACTCTGCCCTCAGCGGCTTCCGGTTGAGGAAGCAGCTCGGCGAGCGCTTCGCCGACCAGAACCGCAAGGGCGCGGTCGCCTACGCCCTGATGCGCTCCCTGCAGATGCGCCGACTGCGGCTGCCGAAGCCCCAGGTCAAGCGTGGAGAGCGGCCCTGAGCGCAGCTTCTTTCCCGGTGAACGCGGCTTCTTTCCCCGGTGCGGCCCAGGCCCGGCCGGGCGGGCTGCGTGATGTCGTACGGCAGGAGCTGGTGGCCCGGCAGCTGGACGAGCAGATAGTCGGGCGGTTCCCGGTCGGGCGGCGGCTGCGGGTGCTCGACGTGGGGATGGGGTACGGCGCGCAGGCGCTGCGGCTGGCCCGGGCCGGGCATCAGGTGACCGGCGTCGAGCAGGACCCGGTGCTGATCTCGGCGGCCCGGGAGACGTTGACCGCGGAGCCCGAGGGGATTCGGGAGCGGATGCGGATCGTCCAGGGGGACGGCAGGGACACGGGGGTGCACTTCCTGCCGGGCAGCTTCGACGTGGTGCTGTGCCACGGGGTGCTGATGCATGTCGCGGAGCCGGACCCGCTGCTGGCCGGGCTGGCCCGGATGCTCGCGCCGGGCGGCCTGCTGTCGCTGGTGGTGCGCAACGGGGACGCGACGGCGATGCGGCCGGGGCTCGCCGGGGACTGGGCGGCGGCGCTCGCCGCGTTGGACGCGGCCCCCCGGTCGCTGTCCCGGGGAGACCGGGGAGACACCGACACGGGGATCGCGGACCGGCCGGGTCCGGACGTACGGGCCGACCGGCTGGCCGCGCTGACGGCGACACTGGCCGGGATCGGGGCACCGCTGCACGCCTGGTACGGGATCGGGGTCTTCACCGGCACGGCGGCGGAGACGGGCCCGGCGGCGGACGGCGCGGAGCCGCCCGCGGACCTGGCGGCGATGCTGGCCGCCGAGGAACGGGCCGGGCGAACGGACCCGTACCGCGGAGTGGCGACCCTCCTCCACCTGTGCGGCGTACGAGGCTGAACCACCGAGCCGGAAACGCGCCCGGCGGCGGACAACACGGAGCCGCCCGCGGACCCGGCGGAGACGCTGCCCGCCGACGAACGAGCCCCCCTGTGCAGCGCACGAGACCCAACCACCGGACCCAGGACGCGCCCGGCGGCGGACGCGGCGCCGTCCGAAGACCGGCTGGCCGCCGAGGAACGGGCCGGGCGAGTGGACCCGTACCGCGGAGTCTCGGCGCTGCTGCGCCTGTGCGGCGTTCGGGGGCTGAGCGGCGGGGGCAAGGACGCGGCCGTTCGGCCGTACTCCGCGGGCCCGGGGCTTTGGCCCACGGCGAGACTCGGGGCATGGACGCTTCCCGTACCCGTGCCCCGCGGGCCGTCGCCCTGCTCGCCGCACTCGTGTGTGCCGCCGTGTTCGTCACCGGGTGCACCGACTCCGATCCACAGCCCGCGCGGGACGCGACGACCGCGCCGGCCGCGGTCCCGCTGAGCGGCGGCGGCCTGCAGAGCGACTACCAGCGGGTGATCAAGGACGTACTGCCGTCGGTGGTGCAGATCCAGGGCAGCCGGGATCTGGGATCGGGGGTGGTGTACGACGACAACGGGCACATCGTCACCAACGCGCACGTGGTGGGCACCGAGAAGGTCTTCCGGGTGACCATCGCCAACAGCGAGGCGCCGCTGACCGCCCGCCTCGTGTACTCCTACCCCGAGCAGGATCTCGCGGTCGTCAAGCTGGACCAGGTCCCCGAAGGGCTGAGGGCGGCCCGGTTCGGGAACTCCGAGAAGGTGGAGGTCGGGCAGATCGTGCTCGCCATGGGGTCGCCGCTCGGGCTGTCGTCCAGTGTGACGCAGGGCATCGTGTCGGCGACCGGACGGACCGTCAGCGAGGGCAGTTCGGGCGGCGGCACAGGGGCCACCATCGCGAACATGGTGCAGACGTCGGCGGCGATCAACCCGGGCAACAGCGGGGGCGCGCTGGTCAACCTCGACGGGCAGGTCATCGGCATTCCGACGCTCGCCGCCGCCGACCCCGAGCTAGGAGGCAGCGCGGCACCCGGCATCGGGTTCGCCATCCCGGCGTCGATGGTGAAGACGGTCGCCGACCAGATCATCAAGGCGGGCCGGGTCACCGGCTCGGGGCGGGCGGCGCTCGGCATCACCGCGCGGGATGTCGTCGACGACTCCTACCAGCCCGCCGGGGTCGCCGTGGTCGAGGTGACGAGCGGGGGCGCGGCCGACAAGGCGGGGATCCGGCCGGGGGACGTCATCACCCGGCTCGGCGGCTCCGTCATCACCACGATCACCTCGCTCTCCGAGGCGCTGGCGGCGGACCGGCCGGGGCAGCGGACGACGGTCACGTTCACCCGCGACGGCTCCGAGCAGGCCGTGAACGTGACGTTGAGCGAACAGTGAGACGGGGTGGCCGCCGCGGCGGCCACCCTCGGCGGGGCGCCGGCTACGCCTCGACGGCGTGCAGGCTCATCGGCCCGTAGATCTCCGTGGCGTCCTCGAACAGCCACACCTGGTCGGCGCCGCCCGCGAGCAGGTCCTTCCAGTGTTCGCCGATCCAGGACTCGGCGTCCCCCTGCGTGGTGAACTCCTCGGGCTGCACCGCCGGCTGGACCTCCGTCCCGTCGGCCTTCTCGAACCGCCACGTCCATGCCGCCATGTACGCCTCCCTGGTGTCAGCACATGCAGAGCAGAGCGGGAGCCGGATCCTGGTCCGGCCATGGTCCGACTCCTGCCCGCAGCCTATGCGGGGCGAGCGAAGTCCGCTGTGGTTCGGCAGCGCCCCGACGATAGGGGCGCGGGGAACTGCGCGACCGGCCACGATGGCGCCGCAGACGAAGGCCAACGCGTCAGGACCCCGATAGGGGCGCGGGGAACTGCGCAATCTTGGCGCGTCAGAGCCCCGCAGGGGGCGCGGGGAACTGCGCGACCGGCCCCCCATGCCGCCGCAGCCGACCGACGCGCAGCACGGCCCTTCCAGCGGAGCGCCGAGTCGGATGCGCGAGACCTGCGGCGGCAGGTGAAAATCGGTCCGTGGAAGTGACTGTGCTCGGTACCGGTGCTCCGGCGGGGCTGCCCCGCCCGGACTGTTCCTGCGCGGCGTGTGCGGCGGCGCTCGGCGGCGACGCGCGGGCGGCCACCGCGCTGCTCGTGGACGGGGTGCTGCTGCTCGACCTGATGCCGGGCGTGGCGTTCACGGCGGCGCGGGCGGGGCGCTCGCTGGGCGGCGTACGGCAGGTGCTGTTGTCGCATCCGCACGACGGGCCCGCGGTGGAGGTGCCGGCCGGGCTGCCGCAGCCCGTGCGGGTGCCGGACGGACGGGAGATGACGCTGCTGACGGGGCATCGGGTGCGGGCGCTGGCGATGGACGCGGGCGGCACCGGGTACGCGGTGACCGGGCCGGGCGGGCAGCGGCTGCTGTATCTGCCGCCGGGCAGTGCCCCGGCGGGGCTCGCGCGGGGCGCGGAGTCCGCCCGGCTGTACGACCTGGTGTTCGCGGATGTCGTGGGGCGGCCGGACGCGCTGGCCAGGCTGCGCGCGGTGGGCGCGGCCGGGCCGACGACGGACGTGGTCGCCGTGCACCTGGACCACGATGTGCCGCCGGGCGCCGAGGTGCGCCGACGGCTGGCCGCGGCGGGGGCCCGCGCGGTGCCGGACGGGACGACGCTGACGGTGGGGGCGTACGAGGAGGTGCCGGACGTGCCACGGCGGACGCTGGTCCTGGGCGGGGCGCGCTCCGGGAAGTCGGTGGAGGCCGAGCGGCGGCTGGAGTCCTTCCCGGACGTGCTGTACGTGGCCACGGGCGGCTCCCGGGGCGGGGACACCGAGTGGGCGGTGCGGGTGGCGGCGCACCGGGAGCGGCGACCCGGGTCCTGGCACACGGTGGAGACCTGCGATCTGGTGCCGCTGCTCGCGACGGGCGGCCCGCCGATGCTGATCGACTGCCTGTCGCTGTGGCTGACGGACGCGATGGACTCCGTCGGGGCGTGGGACGACGCCGAGTGGGCGTCCGGCGGGGAGCGGGCCCTGCGGGAGCGGGTACGGGAGTTGACGGCGGCGGTACGGGCCACGCGTCGCACGGTCGTCGCCGTGTCCAACGAGGTGGGGTCCGGGATCGTGCCCGCGACGGCGTCGGGGCGGCGCTACCGGGACGAACTGGGCCGGTTGAACGCGGCGTTCGCGAGCGAGTGCGAGCAGGTGCTGCTGGTGGTGGCGGGGCAGGCGATGGTGCTGCGCGGCTGAGGCCGATTCTGAAGTCAAGTGCGCGGCCGGGTGCGTGGCCGGGTCAGTCGGTCTCCTTGCGGGCGATGACGCGGTACGCGTTCGAGAAGCGGGTGCGGCGCAGCAGCGGGGCCAGCCCGCGGTCCACAGCCGTCGCCGCGGCCACCAGCGGTGCGGTCGCGCGGAGCAGGCGCGCGGGCAGGACGTGGGCCAGGGCGAGGGTCAGGGCGGCGGACAGGTCGTAGGGGGTGTGCGCGGCGCGGCGGTCGGTCGTGACGATCGTGCAGCCGCGGGCCTCCAGTTCCGTACGAAGGTTGTCCAGCGGCACCAGGTGGGCATGGCGGGGCTGGCCGTGCGGGAGCCACCACGTGCCGAGCAGCGCGGCGAACGCGCAGGCCGGGTCCGGGACTTCGAGGAGGAGATGGCCGCCGGGGCGCAGGACGGTGAGGGCGGCGCGGAGTTCCTCGCGCGGGTCGGGCGTGTGCTCCAGGTGGTGGAACATGCTGACCACGTCGTAGCGGGCGCGCAGGCGGGCGGTCAGGTGCGGATCGGCCAGCCGGCCGACGTACGCCTCCTCGATCCGGCCCGCCGTGCGGGCCCGGAGCACCCGTGGGGTCGGGTCGAGGCCGTCGAACGACGTGTAGGGGAACAGGTCGCGGGCGGCTTCCGGGAAACGGGCGTGGCCGGTGCCGACGTCCAGCCAGCTCTCCGGTTCGAGGAACCCGGGGCAGCGCAGCAGCGCGCGGGCCGCGGCGCGGTGGCGGCGGGCGGAGTGCACGCGGTCCACGAGCGGCTGCACGTGCTCGTCGTGGAACTCGCGCTGGTGGAAGGCCAGTCCCTGCGGGGTGAGGCGCGGGTTCTGGAAGGTGTGGGCGCAGTCGTGGCACTCCTCGACGACGAAGACGCCCGGGGCGCGGTAGCGCAGGTCGGGCGCGCGCAGCCGGGTACGCAGACGCCGCGAGCCGCACCAGGGGCAGTCCGTGCGGCGCGGGTCGTGGAAGGGGGCGGTGGTGCGGGGCGCGGGGAGCGTGGAGGGCTCCGCCGGCGATGTGACGGGCTCCGATTGCGACGCGACCGGCTCCGACTGCGGCACGGGGGGGTCTGCTCGCGGCATGGGGGGTTGCTCTCGCGGCGCAGGGGGTTGCGCTCGCACGGAGGGCTCGGGCCGAGCGGGCGGCTCGGTCTTCGTGGTCGGTCCGGCGGGTTCCGCCGGTGGGGGCGGTGCGGCCGGTGCGGGCGGTGCGGCCGGTGCGGGCGGTGCGGGCGGTGCGGGCGGTCCAGCCGGTTCCGCTGAGGCGGGCGGTTCGACCAGTTCCGCCGGTTCCGCCGGTACGGGCGGCTCGGGCTGCATGGACGGCTCCGGCTGCATGGGCGCCTCCCTGTACGACAATCCACTGCAAAGTGGAACGTATGGGATAGCGATCTTGGGTGCAATGACGCCGTGCGGATGCGGTGCCGACGTGGCGTGGAACCGACGCGGAACCATTCGTTCGCTGCCGGTACTGTTCGGCGAATGAGCTCGCTGAATCTCGACGACTTCACCGATCTGATCGAGCGCCCGGACGGCGGTGTGCGCCGTGACGCAGAGGCGCGCCGGGAACGTCTGGTCGTGCCGCCCGGGTCTCTGGGGCGCCTCGACGACCTGGGTGAGTGGCTGTCCGCCGCGCAGGGCGCCGTACCGGTACGGCCGGTCGAACGGCCGCGGGTCGTTCTCTTCGCCGGGGACCACGGAATCGCCGGGCTCGGGGTCTCCGCCCGCCCGGCGGGCGGCGCCGGGGAACTGGTGCGCGCGGTCCTGGAGGGCGGCAGCTCGGTGTCGGTGCTCGCCCGGCGGCTCGGGGTGCCGGTGCGGGTGGTGGACATGGCGCTGGACTGTGCTCCGGACACCTTCCCGAAGGACGTCGTACGGCATCGGGTGCGGCGCGGCAGCGGCCGGATCGACATCGAGGACGCGCTGACCCCGGAGCAGGCCGAGGCCGCCTTCCGGGCCGGGATGGCTGTGGCCGACGAGGAGGCCGACTCCGGTACGGACATGGTGGCGCTCGGCGATGTGAGCGTGGGCGGGACCACGGCGGCGGCCGTGCTCGTCGCCGCGCTGTGCGGGACCGACGCCTCCGTGGTGACCGGACGGGGCGGCCTGGCCATCGACGACCTCACCTGGATGCGCAAGTGCGCGGCGATCCGGGACGCGTTGCGGCGGGCGCGACCGGTGCTCGGGGACCAGTTGCAGCTGCTGGCGACCGTGGGCGGGGCCGATCTCGCGGCGATGACCGGGTTCCTGTTGCAGTGCGCGGTGCGGAAGCTGCCGGTGATCCTGGACGGGGTCGTGGCGGCCGCGTGCGCGCTGGTCGGGCAGCGGATCGCCTTCCGGGCGCCGGACTGGTGGCTGGCCGGACACGACAGCGGCGAGCCGGGGCAGGCGAAGGCGCTGGACCGGATGGCGCTTGAGCCGCTGCTGAAGCAGGGGGTCACGGTCGGCGAGGGAACCGGGGCGCTCCTGGCGCTGCCCCTGGTCCAAGCGGCGGCGGCGCTGGCCGCGGAACTCCCCGAAAAGCCGACGGCCGAACCCGGGAAGAGCGACGCGATCCAGCCGGAGGAACAGCCCCCGGCACACGAGTAGCGGCCCAGCGGAAGGCGAACGCGAACTGGAGGCGCACGACCGACGGGAGGCAGGCGGCCAGCGAAAAGCGGGCGCCGAGAGGAGCGACGGGCCGACGGGAGGCGGGCACCAGCGAGGCGGCAGACCGCGGAAGGCGGGCGGCCGGGGGCGGGCGCGACCGGCCGACGGCAGGCAGACGCCCAGCGAGGCAGTAGATCAGCGACCGCCGGACACCAACGGAAGCTGGACGGGCGCGGAAGCCGCAGACCCGCACCAGAGTCGCAGACCGACCCGCGAGCCGCAGACCCGCACGGGAGTCGCAGACCGACCCGCGAGCCGCAGACCCGCACGGGAGTCGCAGACCCGCACCGGAGTCGCAGACTCGCGTGGGAGTGGTGGGCTCTCGCGGCCGGGTGTGAGGGGTTCGTTGGCAGCTCACCCATATGATCCCCCTTCATGGGAGATGCCCGAATTGCCGTGGAGCAGGTATCCGGCCCGGGGCGGCCGGATGACAGGGGGCGGCCGGGTGGCCCGGCCTCGGCGCGGGCCGCCGCCTGCGCCGTCTGGTACCTGCGGGCCGTCGCCTTCGTCAACTTCCTCAGCGCGGTGTGGGTCTCCCTCGAGCAGGACGTGCGCCGCCACAACCAGGAGAACTACTTCACGCCCTACCTGCTGACGGCCGGCTTCGCCTCGGGCCTGTTCACCGCCTTCCTGGCGATCACCATGCGGCGCCGCAAACGGGCCGCCTGGATCCTCAACCTGGTGCTCAGCGGCGCATTTCTCGTCCTGCTCGCGTTCGCCATGGCCTTCCCGGAGATCCGGCAGTACGCGCAGAACTGGATCTCCCTCGCGCTGACCGCCGGGTTCGTCGCCGCGCTGCTCGTCGGGCGCCGCGAGTTCTACGCCAAGGGCGACCGGTCCAACCCCAGGCTCGCCGCCACCGTCGCCGTCGGCGGCGGGCTCGCCGCCTCGCTGCTGGCCGCGCTGCTCGTGACGGTCACCAACCGGGCACCGGACGCGGGGCGTTCGACGTTCCCGGAGCGCTGGCACTACGGCACGCTGCGGCTGATCTCGGTCGCCGCCGACGAGTCGTACTTCCCCGGGATCACGACCCCCAACTGGGTCAACGTCGTCATCAACGTGCTGAGCACGGCCCTCGTCCTCGCCGTGTTCTACGCCGCCTTCCGCTCCCGGCGCGCCGTCGACCCGCTCACCGGGGACGACGAGAAACGGCTGCGGGTGCTGCTCGACCGCTACGGCGAGCGGGACTCGCTCGGCTACTTCGCGCTGCGCCGGGAGAAGAGCGTCGTATGGTCGCCGACCGGGAAGGCTGCGGTGGCGTACCGGGTCGTGGGCGGGGTGTCGCTGGCCTCCGGGGATCCGCTCGGCGATCCCGAGGCATGGCCGGGGGCGATCGTGCCGTGGCTGGCCCAGGCCCGGGCGCACGGCTGGATCCCGGCCGTGATGGGAGCCGGCGAGGAGGCGGGAACCGTGTACGCCCGGCATGGTCTCGACGCCCTGGAACTCGGCGACGAGGCGATCGTGGAGGTGGCCGACTTCACGCTGGAGGGACGGGCGATGCGCACCGTCCGGCAGGCCCACAACCGGGTCGGGCGGGCCGGGTACGCGGTGCGCGTGCGACGGCACGAGGAGATCCCGGCCGACGAGATGACGTGTCTGGTGCAGCGGGCGGACGACTGGCGGGACGGGGCCTCCGAGCGGGGCTTCAGCATGGCGCTCGGGCGGCTCGGCGACCGGGCGGACGGGCGCTGCGTGATGCTCGAATGCACCGGTGCCGACGGCGAGTTGAAGGCGCTGCTGTCGTTCGTGCCCTGGGGCCCGCACGGGCTCTCGCTGGACCTCATGCGGCGGGACCGGGCCGCCGACAACGGGCTGATGGAGTTCATGGTCATCGAACTGCTGCGCCGGGCCGGGGAGTTCGGAATCACCCAGGTCTCGCTCAACTTCGCGATGTTCCGCTCCGTCTTCGAACGTGGCGCGCGCCTCGGCGCGGGTCCGGTGCTGCGGCTGTGGCGCTCCCTGCTCAGCTTCTTCTCGCGCTGGTGGCAGATCGAGTCCCTGTACCGCGCCAACGCCAAGTACCGGCCCATCTGGGAGCCCCGGTTCCTGCTCTTCGAGAAGAGCGCGGACCTGCCGCGCATCGGCCTGGCGTCGGCCCGCGCCGAGGGGTTCCTGGAGGCGCCGGGGCTGCCGAAGTGGCTGCACCGCAGGCACCTGGAGACACACGGATGAGGTCCGCCGGATGAACAAGGTCGCCCGCTGGGCCCGCGCCGAGTGGGGGCTGCTGTACGTCACGGTGCGCGAGCCGTTGCGAAAGCGGGGCGCGCGGGTGGTTCCGATGACGCTCACCGCGGTGTGCCTCACCGCGGTGCTCCAGGTGGTGCAGAACCAGTCGTGGGGCTTCCAGTTCGTGCAGAACGTGGGCGCCGTACGGGCCCAGGACCCGCTGTGGCCGGCCCTGCTGCGTACCCCGCTGTCGCTGTTCGTCCCGGCGCTCGACCTGCCGGTGTGGGGTGCGCTGGCGCAGATCCTGTGCGTGTTCGGCGTCGCGGAGATCTGCCTCGGCTGGTGGCGGACGCTGACCGTCGCCTATGTCGCCACGCTCGCCGGGACGCTGTACGCGCGCGTGGGCATCGCCCTCGGACCGCACGCCCCGCTCGGCCTGCCGGCCCCGGACGCGCAGGTCGTGGACACCGGCCCGTCGGCGGCCGTGGTGGGCCTCGCGGTGTATCTGAGCTGGCGGTACGGCGCCTATGCGACGGGCGGTGCGGTGGTGCTCGCGATGGTGGTCGAGGTACTGGTCAAGGACAACCTCGCGGGCAAGGAACATATCGCGGCCCTGGCCGGCGTGACGGCCCTGTGCACGCTGCTGACCGTCCTCCGTCGCAACAACCGCCGCCCCGCACCGGAGAGCGGCTAGGCAGCGCCCCAAAAACGCCCCGAAAAAACGCCCCGAAGGGGCGCGGGGCTGCATCGATGTGCGGCTCCGCCGCGCGGGGGCCCCTGTTCGAGCGGAGCCGAGAGCTTGGGGGAACGAGCGACCACGGCAGAGCCGCAGCCGAACGACGGCCCGTCACCGGCCCGCGGCGGAGCGGTCGGGCGCCCCCGCGATCCAGTTCTGGACGGCCCGGCTCGGGCCGGACCAGCGGCGGTCATGGCGGTACGCGCGCAACAGCGACCTGGCACGGGCGCGCGGCCGACGCCGATAGAAGCGCTTGGCCCAGGGCGAGCCGGGACGGGCCAGGCGGACCGCGCCGACGAGGGCGATCAGCGGGACGACGACGCCGTACAGCGCGGTGCGGGTCTTGCCCTTGCCGAGGGCGACCAGGGCGAACAGGAAGTTCGCGGCGACGCTCACGATCGCGGCGCCGCGGTCCTGGAGTTCCTCCGCGGAGAGGTCGTTGACGCCGAACGGGGCGAAGCCCGCGAGCAGCAGGCCGACGAGGGCGGCCGTCAGGACGACGACCTCGACGCTCTGCCGACCCGCCTCGGTCCAGTAGACGTCGTTGAGGTGGAGGATCAGCGCGAACTCGTCGAGGACGAGGCCCGCGCCGATGCCGAAGATCACGGCGGAGACGGCCGCGCCGAACCCGTGCCGGCCGCTGGCCACCGCCCCGAAGCCGCCGATCACGGTGAGCACGACACCGGGGACGGCGTGGTGGATGTGCAGCCCGCCCGCCCTGACGTTGCGGAAGGGGCCCTTGCCCGCCCGGATCAGCCGGGTGATGGCCCGGGTGACGAGAAAGGTAAGGACGAATGCGGCGAGGGCGAGAAGCAGCGGGAGCTTGCCGGGCTCGATGATGTTCCGGTCCAGCCAATGTCCCATGCGCGCACTTTATCCCCGTTGTCCTCGGCGGTCGGTCGTGAATCCCGGCGGCCCGCGGCGCCCTCGCGGCCGACGGGTACCCTGCGCCGATGTCCCCGATGTCCCCGACCTCGCCCGCCTCACCGGGCTCGCCCGCCTCAACCGCCTCACCCGCGGAGGGCCTCCGTTTCGCCTTCGGCACCCTCACCGTGCTGCCCGTCGCCGTGCGCCGCTGGGACCGGGCGGCGGCCCGGCTCGGCATGCTGACGGCCCCGCTGGTCGGGCTGGTCGTGGGCGGCTGCGCGGCCGCGGCCGGACTCCTGCTGCTCCTGCTGGGCGCGGCCCCACCGCTCGCCGCCATCGCCTCGGTCGCCGTACCCGCCGTACTCACCCGCGGTCTGCATCTGGACGGACTCGCCGACACCGCGGACGGGCTCGGCAGCGGCAAGCCCGCCGAGGACGCGCTGCGGATCATGAAGCGGTCGGACATCGGCCCGTTCGGCGTGGTCACGCTGCTGTTCGCGGTGCTGGCCCAACTGGCGGCCCTGGCACAGGCGTACGGCGACTCATGGGCCCGGGGCGCGCTCGCCGCCGTGGTCTCGGCGAC
>NZ_JBSGBN010000151.1:0-22956 GCF_053601275.1 Streptomyces sp. NPDC004752
GCTCCGCGTACGGCGACCACGCGCCCCGGCGCCCTGCCGCCCACCTGGGTCGGCCAGGACATCGACCGGCGGCGACCGCCGCGTATCGACCGGGATCTGCCGCCCGCCCCCGTGGACGGCGGCGGACCGGTGCGGTTCACCGACGGGTCCCGGCTGCCCGCCTACATGGGCGGTATCGCCGCCCTGCACCCCGGGCTCACCCCGGACATCGTGCGCCGTTCCTACACCTTCGGCCAGAGCGACCCCGAGCTGCGCGGCATCGACCAGGTCACGGCGGAGGTCGTCGGGCGGCTGCGGGGGCGGGTGGCTCCCGCCCCGCCCAAGAAGCGGTGGGGCACTTCCGGGCGGAGCCTCCAGGACGACGTGCAGCAGCGGCTGACACGCAATCCGCGCGGCTTCTTCGGCGACGGGCAGCAGTTCACCTACCGCACCACCGGCGGCCGTACCCGCGTGCTCACGGTGACCGCCCGCCCGTACGGGAACTGGAGCCGGTTCACCTTCGGCTATGCCAACCCGGTCAAGGTGGACACCATGCAGCGGACCACCGCCACGACCGGCCGGACCGCCGTCAACAGCACGTCCACCTCACTGGTGCCGATAGTGCCGCTCGGGCCCGCCAAGGAGCAGTTCCACCTCTGGGGCCGGGTCTACTTCCGCAAGTCCTGGGGCAAGCGGGCGCAGTACGCCATGCAGAACCAGACACTCAACCAGATCGAGACCCGCACCACCGACGGATCCCACCCCCACCTGGGCGACGTCTGGTACGACGTCAAGGTCACCGACCGTCTGGGCCGTCCCGTCGACGAGGACGGCAAGGCCGTCCGGGAGGGCAGCACACGGGCGGCCGGCTTCGGCTTCGCCGTCCGGGACGGGGTGGGAGCCCGGCTGGCCGACAGCCTCACCCACGACAAGCCGCTCCCGGAGTCGCTGCCCGACCGGATGGACCTCGGCGGCAGACCCTCCTACCGGCTGGTCAACACCGAGGCGTACGGGCCCGTGGCGCATATCCGCGACTGGGCGTTGCAACAGACCGGGGTCAAGTCGGACAGCGTCGCCGGCTCACAGCTGAGCGACTTCTTCTCCACCGACGGCTTCCACCGGATGAGCCGGGTGCTGAACGCCGGCCGGACCACCACACCGCCGCTGTTCCGTGACTCGGCGGGCCTCTCGCCGCTCGGCGTCTTCTCGGTGGAGGTCCGCTCCACCGACGCGGTCCGCATCAGCGAGACCAAGGCCGCCGAACTGCGTGACATCTCCCAGGCCACGGTCCGCAACGAACGGGTGGCGGGCCGGTCGAAGAACACCGAGATCGGCGGCGCGGTCGGCCCCTCCTTCCAGTTCTTCGGCCTGGAACACGGCAAGTTCGACCTGCGCCTGCTGCTCGGGCTCAACGTCCGTTACGGCAGTTCCCGCGGCCGTTCCTCGACGACCGGCGGCACCGGCGCCGTCAAGGCCGCGGGACAGGCCAAGGGCGACCCCACCGGGCTCTACATCGTTCAGAAGACGATCACCGTGACCGCGCCGCCCGACACCAAGGCCCCGCTGCCCGACCAGCGGGGCGACGGGGGAGAGCGGCGGGGCATGCTGCGCAAGAATCCGCCGCAGACGTGGAGCCTGCCGCCGCGCAGCCAGACCTTCCACACCTGGGCTGTGGAGCGGATGACCCGTACGGAGGCCAGACGGCTGGCCGGTCTCGACCGCGGTCTGCCGCGCGGAGACGAGCCCGCCGTGCCGCCGTACCTCGCCGAGGACGACCCGACGACCCTGGGCATGTCCCGCCCGGAGGAGTTCACCTTCACCGACGGTGCCGTCACCCGCACCGTCGGCGGTCAGGAACGCACCTTCCCCGAACACGTCGCCGAGCACATGCTCGACCAGGTCGCCCGGGTCTACCCGGACCTGGTCGCGCCGCTGGCCGAACTCAACCCGGACAACCCGCGCTGGCGCGACGCCGACCACTTCCAGATCGTGCAGTCCAACACCCTGGAGGTCCTGAACACGCTGACCCACCACAGCATGGCGGGCAACCTTGAGACGATGATGACCGCCGGGCTGCGCATCGCACTGGTCGACTCCGGTCGTCTCACCCGGGGTCTGCGGTATGTGTGGATCGATGCCAGGCTGACCGGGCGGCGGTTCGAGGGGACGCAGAAGGACCTGCGGCTGCGGTTCAGCGCACCCGGCAGCGAGAACCTGGGCGGGCAGCAGAGCGGCGGGCGGGGCCTGCACATCGGTGTGGAGGGCCTGCTCTCGGTGCGCGACTCCGCCACCGACAGCATCGGCGTTCCGCTGAACGCGGGCACGGCGTCGATCGGCGGGCGGTACGGCGCCCGGCACGACTCCGACAGCTCCTACGGTCCGAGCGCCACGCACGAGGCCATGTCCATCGGCACCAAGGGATCGCACCTCTACAGCTACGAACTCACCCTCACCGCCCGGCGGGGCGGCTTCTGGCGGTTCCGCAGCCTGCTGCGCGGCATCCTCTTCCTGAACGTGCTGGGCACCCAGCCGTTCGTCTTCTCCGAGCGGGAGAGCAACCTGCTCGGACCTGCCCCGCACGGTCGCCCGCCCGTGGTCGGACGGGTGCTGCTGAGCATCCCGGTGGAGCACGTCCCCACCCCCCGCACCACCCCCCGTATCCCGCACCCGCTGCACGGCCGGCCGCTGCGCATGCCGCCCCGGGTCGCCCGTGACCTGGCGCTGGCCACCCCTGCCCTGTTCGACCAGGCCGCGCGCCGCCGCCCCCAGGAGTACCGGAACCATCCCTTCTCCACCCTGGCCGTCACCTCCCATCCCGGGCTCGACCAGGCCGCCCAGGAGACACTGGAGGAGGCGTCCGGCGGGTCGTGGATGCTGTCGCAGCAGGGAGCGCCCTCGCACGACGCCGTGCTGCGGGCCTTCCAGAGCCAGTACCTCACCGCCAACTTCGACCAGACCTCCGGCCCGCTCGCCTGGCGGGTGTCCGGGCTGTGGGACAAGGCGCCGTATCTGAACCGCTCCTCCGTCCTCGCGCACCGCACGAGGATCGCGCCCGGCAGCCTCACCGCGCTGACCGGTCCCGTCACGGTGGACACCGAGACCACGATCGGCGGCATCACCCCGGCCGCCGGCCGCAACGCCCGCATCAGCACGCTGTTCTTCGGCGGCCAGCTCGGCTACCTGCACTCCCACCATGCCGGGCCCGGAGTGACCGGCACCTACGGTGTCGCCGTCAGCCCGTACCGGCTCGACCGCTCCCGGGTGCTCACCGTGCTGCGGAGCGCCGTCGCCGAGATCAACCGCAAGGACTTCAACCGCCAGGTCCTGGTGACCGGAGACGTCCAGCACGAGATCGCCGCCGCCTCCTCCACGGTCGGCCAGAAGGCGTCGGGCCGGCGCGGCATACCGCGCCGGCTTGCCGGGACCGCGGGGCGGCGGGTGCTGGTCGACGACGGCTGGACGGGGCACATCCCGGAGAAGAGCGCCTACCGGCTGGGCCTGCTCACCGACCGCTGGAGCACCGACGGCCGGGGCGGTGTGCCTCTTTACACCCGCCGCTCCTGGTCACCGCAGCCGTGGCTGCTGGACAACCCCTTCGGCAGTTTCCCGGTGAACTCCCTCAACGCGGCGTCCGTCCTGCTCGACTTCGACCAGAAGCTGCGTCCGCTCGGACTGTCCAAGGCGGACCGGGACGCCATCCTCCGGTTGATGTCGGACCGGGTGGTGCGCGCGCTCGGCAAGGAGATGGTCGGTGCCGGTTCCTCGGTGCCCGCGGGGATCGGCCGCTGGGGCTCCGAGACCGTGCAGTTCTGGATCGGCGAGCGGCAGGCCAAGGCACGTGCGGAACTGATTCCGGTCCGGGTGCCGCGCGCCGAGGCCGACGCCGACGGTGCCGGGCCGGGGTTCGCGGGTCTGGGCCACAGCGTGGAGCTGGAGGAGCACCGGCAGGCGGTGGAGACGGTTCAGGAGGGCCGCGACCGGGCCTCGGGCGCCAGCGTCGGCACCGTCGTCACCGAAGGCATGCACACCGGCAACGACATCGTGCGGGCGGCGGGCCCCACCTACTCAGAGGTCGGCTCCACCCAGCAGAACGTGGCCCAGAACCGCGCCGAGGGCAGCGTACGCATCGGCACGGCGACCACCACCCAGGCGCACGGCGAGTACGTCACCCGCTACCGGCTCCGCCTCAGCCTGGAGGTCACCGACACGGGAGACGCGAACGGCACCCGCGACGACGGCCACACGGAGACCCCCCGTACCGGCCTCCAGGAGCGGGTCGGGCGGTGGGGTCGGAAGTTCACGGGCCGGCGCCGGGTGTCCGTGGTCTCCCAGGGCGATGTGGGAGATCTGATCGAGCACTACCCGCTCAGCCTGATGCGGCCCGATCCGATCGCCCCGGCCGACGGCGGCGCCCCGCGGCCCGACCCGCTCGCCCCGCCGGCCCTCGCCCCGCCCGGCGCTCCGCGCAAGGTGGCCCTGCCGCGCGCCATGGGCCCGGGCGGCTGGCACGACGTACCGCAGGGCGACGGCAGCACGAAACCGTTCGCCCTGCCCGAGGACGGCTTCAAGGTCCGCCGGATCGTCGGCCTGGACCAGCTGCACAACGCCAACACCCTGGCGCTGGCGGCCGCGTACGACTCCTCCGTCGATGTGCCGCAAGCCGGCCGGCCGACCGACGAACTGCTCGCCAAGGCGCTGGACACCCCGCTGACCCGGGCGGGCACCGGCTCCGCGCAGAACCTGGAGGACGGTACCGGCAACGGAGCGCTGACCTCCTTCTACGACCGCACGCTGACCGGGCAGGGGTACCAGGTGCCGGGCCTGACCGACCGGGGCTTCTTCGGCGGCGCGGACGGCGATCTGACGCTGTACTCCAAGCCCGACTTCGGCAGGGCCCAACTGCTCACCGTCACCGACGGGATGAAGCACGAGGCACCCAAACGGGACACGCACGCGGGCGGCATGTCCGCAGCCCGCGTCGGCACCACCGAGTCCTCGCTGGGCGGCGGCCCCGTCACATCCACGCAGAACACCGGATCCAACCAGATGGGTGCCTCCGGCCCCGGTGACTCCTCCACCGACTCCGACGCCTTCACCGCGACCGGTGACCGGCTGGCCTCGGTGAACGTCAAGCCGAACACGACGCGTTCGTTCCTGTTCGCCATCCCCACCACCTGGCTGAGCGTGGCCGCCGTCCACCACCACGTCAAGGACAGCGGGGCGATACGGCTGCTGCGCAGCCCGTTCGGCAACACCACCCGTGCGCCGCAGGCGGTGGCGACCGACACCGCCGTCCTGGCCTGGGTGCGCGAGGACATCGCCCGCGACCTCGGCCTCATCGACGACAACCGCTTCCCGCCGAAGGTGGCCAAGGCGTGGGACGCGGTCACCAAAGCGGACAAGGGGTGGACGGCCGCCGACAAGACGTACTGGGACCTGCGCCGCGGCGAGGGAGCGCGACTGGAGGCGGCGCTGGGGCAGGCGGAGCAGAACCTGACCGCGCTCACCGCCCGCGACCCCGAGACCTTGCCGCAGATCGTCGCGGCCCGCGCCGCCCACCAGCGCATCCAGGACGAGAGCGAGTACGAGGAACCCGATCACGACGGCTGGGCCGAACTGCGGGACGAGCAGCTGGAACGGGCCGGGCAACGGCTGGCGGACCTGCGCCGGGAGGCGGCGGGCGAGGTGACCGCCGCCCGGCGGATCCGGGACGACGCACAGGCGGAGTTGGACGCGTTCACCGGCCGGTTGCAGCGGGCCCGTACCACCGCCGAGGCACTGGCCGACGAGTACGCCCGGGTGCGCGAGGGCGCTGACCGGCTGACCCGCTGGCACCAGCTCAACGCCACCGTGGACGGCCGTCGGTACCTCGGCACCATTCTCGAACCGGACGAGGTCACCTTCACCCCGCCGCTGGCCGACGGCGGGACCAAGCCCCCGGAACCCAAGAAGAGTGAGCCCAAGAAGGACGACGGCAAGAAGGACGACGGCAAGAAGGACGACGGCAAGAAGGACCGGACCGACGACGGCGGCGCCGGCCCGGGGGTCCGCCCGGCCTACGCACGGCCGCCCTGGCAGCCGGACCCGGCGCGGGCCGACGTACGCTTCGACGCCGCCACCGACCACCACACCCTGACCGCCACCGAACCCGACGGCAGCACCCGGGTCTACGACCTGCACCGCCCGGACGTGGACGGCAACGGCTTCTTCGCCGCCGTCGCCCGTGGCCTCGGCGGCCGACCCATCCCCCTCGACGTGCTGGCCGCCCGGGTGGCCCGGAGCCGGCACATGCCAGACGACCCGGCCCTCGACCCGGACGCGGTGTTCCACACGCGGGAGTTGGACGTCAGGATCGGCCGCGGCTTCTCGCGCGACGCGGCCCTGCGCGCCGGCATCCAGGCCGACGGTGGACGTCTGACCGACGCCGTACGCGACGGGCTCACCCCCTTCCAGCGACGGAGCCTGGTCCGGCTCCATGTGCAGCGGGCCCGCCGCTGGGACGCTGACACGGCCGAGCTGGCCTCGTCCCTGACCGCGCGCACGCTCCGCGTGAACCTGACGGTGGTCGAGGAGGACGGCTCCGCGCGGCGGTTCCCCGGCGCCGGACCGCACGCCACCGGGCCGCTGAGCGAGGTGACCGTGTACCGCCGCGGCGACTCCTACCTGACCGCCCTGCCGCAGCCGCACGCCCCCGCGGCAGCCGTCGACGAGTCGACGACAACCACCACTTCACCGCTCCCCGCGCCTCCTGCGCCGATGACTCTGCCCCCGCCCGCCCGGGTGGTGACGGAGACGGAGTCGACGGCGGTGACGACGTCGACCACGGAGCCGAGGGAGCCGAAGGGCACGACGGAGCCGACGGAGCCGAAGGAGACGCCCGAGCCGCCCGTTGAGCCAGTCCGTACCGAAGGCGACAAGCGTGCCTTCCCCGACCCCGGGGACACCGCACCGGACCGGGGCCTGGGCCTGGACCCGACCGCGCTCGACATCCCGGTCGCCGACCTCGACGAGACCCACCGCCGGTGGATCGCCCAGCAGTTGACGGACGACGACCTTCCGGCCGACCGCTCGGGACTCGGCATCCCCGACCCCGAAGGCATCTACGACGCCGACGACCCGGTCGACCAGGTCCGGCACCTGATGCTCGGCAGCGGTCGCTGGCCGCACGAGATCCACGCCGTCGCCGCGCGCGCGACCCTGCGGATCTGGAACGCGACGTATGAGCGTTTTGCGGACACCGCGCTCGACGCCGACCCGGAAGCCGGCCGGGGGAACATCCGGCGGAACTGGTACCGGGCCCTCGGCCTGATCACGCGGGCGGAGCGGCAGTCCGTACTCGCCGATCCCCGGTATGCCGGGGACCAATTCCGGGAGGCCGTACGGCAGGTGGCGGACCTGCTGGTGGCGGGCGGGACGCGGAGCGAGGCGAGGACGCTCGCCGACCGGCTCCGCGGCGAGCTGGGCCTGCGGGCCGCGGAACGGGACGACACCCCCGGCCCGGCCGATGCCCCGCGGACCGTTCCGACGCCGCCCGAGCCCATGTCGCCCTCGCCCACGCCGCCCGAGCCCACGTCACCTGCGCCCAAGCCGCCCGCTCCCGCCCCGGCACCCGTGCTCACGTCATCCGCCTCACCCGTCACCGCGCCCGCGCCCGCCCCCGACGTCACGTCTTCCGCCCTGCCGAGTTCCACACCGGACGCCGATGTGCGGACATCCGGCGAGACGCGCTCCTCGCACCCGGCCGCCACGCTCTCGGTGGACGCCGCCGTGCCGGTCCGGGCACGGCCCCGGCCGCACATCGACTTCACCGAGGGCGACAAGAGCCTCGACGCGGACGGGCTCCAGCAGATCGGTGAACTGGCCAAGGAGATCGTGTCCCAAGGGCTGCGCGAACTCAGCGCCGGGCTGAGCGTCCCCGAGACCACCGTCACCGGCTACGGCAACGGCCCCCGGTTCGCCATCGGTTCCAGCGCCGTGCGGCAGGCGGAGCGCACCGGCCAGCGCCGGGCGCAGACCGTGGCCGATGCGCTGCGTACCGCGATCCGCCGTGAACTGGACGCGTTGGGCCTGGCGTTGGCCGAGGTACAGGCGCGCCGGGGCAGGGCGGTCGGGGTCGACGACTTCCCGATCGCCGTGCGCAGCGGGGGGCGTACGCTTCCGGTGAGCGGTACGACCCCTACGGTGGACGGGCCGGTCGAGCGGCGTCGGGTGGTCATCGACGTCAAGCGGTCGTCGTTGTCCCCGGTGCTCGACAGGCTCCAGCAGCTCTACCCGCAGCTGGAATTCTTCGATCCCAAGCCGTCGTCACTGAGTATCGACGAGGTCGCGGACCTTGCGCTGAGCTCCCCCGCCGGCACGGCCGCCCGCGGCGCGCCGGAAAAGCTGCGTGACCTGTACGACCTGGTGGCGGACGCGATGACCGCCGGGCGGGACTCCAGTCCGGCAGTCCTGGCCGCCTTCCACCTGAGCAGGCAGGGCTTGTTCGAGGACAACACCCTGCTCACCGAGAACGGCACATCTCGGGGCCGTAACTGGACGTACCAAGCCGGTAAGGAGGTCGACGCCGCCACGTATCACGAGGTGCCGTTGGTCGGGAGCAACAGCGTTCCCAGCCCCGCACCTTGGGCGAAGGTCGGCGAGCCGGCCCCGTACGTGGTCGCCACCCATGGCGACCACGAGACAGTCAGGCTGGCGCTGCCCGACGGCAGGCGGTGGCGGATGTCCCCGGAGGTGTTCGCCGAACTCCTCACCATGGATCCGGTCCTGGCGGGCCAGGATCGCGACGTTCCGGTGGTGCTGGTCTCGCCGAGGGCCGCCGACATGGGCCTGGACCTGCCCCGTCTGGCCTCGTTCCGTACCCGGCGGACGGTCTGGGCCCACAGCGGTCGCGTGCGGCTGAGCGAGGATCCGCAGACCTCCCGGCGCCGTATCGACGTATACGACGAACGTGGGGTCCAGCACCCGTTGGGCACCTGGATCGCGAGCGAACCGGACGACTGGGCCCAGGACGACCAGTCGGACGTGTCGGCGGATCTGCCCCTGATGGACGGAACCACGGTCCACGCCGACGAGATCATGAGCGTCACCTTGCCCCTCGACGGCCGTTCGTCCGGCCGGATGCTGATGGGCACCCGTGACCAGTCGGCGCGTGAACCGCACATCTCCGCCGTGGTGTCGTCGACGGAGTGGTACGCCATTGACCCCACCACCGGCGAGCCGGTCGGTGGCCCGCGTCCGGTGCCGTGGAAGGGGCGCAAGCCTTACTTCCTGTGGGTGCACGGAAACCCCGGGCGAACCCAGGTGGTCGGTACCGACACCCGGCCCAGAACCATGCCGGGTTCCTCGACCGGCCGTTACCTCCGCCGTCGGCCCAGCCTGCGCAGACTCGCCCCGGACGTTCCGATCGTGCTCATCTCGTGCTGGGCGGACAGCCTCGCGAGCGCGGAACGGACCGACAATGACCGACCCGCCCCCTTCGTCAGCGATCCCCTCGCGGTCACGTCCGTCGCCCAGGACGTCGCCAACGACAACCAGCGCACCGTCTTCGCCCCGAGCCGGACGCACGTGTCGCAGACCCGCGGCGGCGGAACCAGACACGGGGTGTACACATCCTCCCTGGGGACCCTGGCCGAGTGGAGGGAGGTGCGACCGGAGCCGGACGAGGCCGGTCTGGACGCTGTCGCGCGGATGGCGGGTATCGATGATCCGGCGATCGGTGCGGGAGAGCGACGGGATGCCGCCTTGCGGCTGGTGCGCGCGGTGCGTCAGATCTTCGGGGTGTCGGTGGAGGACGACCGGAACGACTACCGGGAACTGCTGGGCGGGCTGGGTGCTCTGGAGGTCATGCGGCGGCGGGATCGGGATTACGGGGGCGGGGGTGTGTTCACGCTCGATCTGCTGGAGCGGGTGACGTGGGCGCACACCGGACAGCGGCCCGTGGCCGGAACCCCCCGGCCCCCGTCCCTGGAGCCCGCCGATGTGCGTGCCACGCTTCAAGCGGCGCGTGCCGCTCTGGACGCCGACGGTCAGGTGGGGTTGTCGGGGTTCGTCTCGTTGCCTGTCATGGACCGGGCGCGGGAGGTGCTGCTGACCGCGGGTGGTCTGGATGTGCGGGCCCGCCGGGCGTTGGGCACACCGGCGGGCGAGAAGCTCACGCTGGCTGATCGCCGGGCGTTCTTCTGGGCTGTGGTGAAGGCTGTCGAGGCGGTGGACAGCCATCCCGACGTGGATGCCCTCACCCGGCAGGTGTTGCACCTGCCGCCGGGGCAGGACCCCCGTGATCCGGCGCATCGGGACGCGTTGTTGTGGACGGCGGTCGGGGCGGCGGCGATCGGCCGTGACGTCCACAGCCGGGTCGCGCTCGCTGCTTTCGACCTGCAACGGCACGGTGCGCTGGACGACGGCAGTCTTGTCTCGTCGACGGGTGGGCGTGTCGTGGGGCGGAACTGGTCACCGCGTGCGGTCACCGGTCGGTTGGAGACCGAGCGGTACACCGTGGTGGACCCGAGTGGGGGCCGTGCGCCGTCGGAGCAGCCGACGCCGTGGGCTGAGGGACCCGATCGCGGCGACCCGTACTTCATGGTCCTCAGCCCGGGTGCCGAACCCGACACGATCGCCATGCCATGGCCCGACGGGACGACTCGGTCCGTTCCCTATCCGGAAATCGCCGAACTGGTCAGCCACGACCGGGTGATGCGGCAGATGACGTATGTCAGCGAGGTACGCGTCGTCCCCGTGGGCCTCGGACCGGACACCGGGAAACTCATCGACTTGTTCACGGACCGGGCCTCCACCAACCGCCCCGTGATCGCGACACTGCGCCCGCTGGAACTGCGTCACGACGCCACCAAGAACACGATGTCCCTCGAACAGACCGTGCCGCCGCCCTACAGCGACAGGAACTGGGACTTCCGCCGCCCCCAGTCGCTGCCGGCCACGACCCCGGTCACCACGACCCCGGTCACCATGGCCCCGGTCATCACGACCCCGGTCACCGTCACCACGTCCAACGGCACCTCCGCCGGCCCCCGGACGCTGACCTCCGCGCCCGTCGATCCGGGTTCCCCGGCTGCTTCCCTGGGCTCGGCGGACATGGACCTCGACACCCCCGAACCCGAGTCACCCGTTCCCGCACCGCCGCCTGCCCCCGACGTCCAGTACCACCAGGCACTCGTCCGGATCTTCGGTGACGGCATCACCCGCAACCGGCTGTACCCGCAACTGCGCGACGCCGTCGGCCGGTTGGACGGTCTGCGGCAGTCGGCGGACGACCCCGCGCTCCGTGCCGGGCCGCTCGACCTGGACGCCGTGGCCCGCGAGGTGCTGGCCCTGGACCCGGGAACGCCGGTGACGAACGCACACCACGGGGACCTGTTCCGGATCGCCGTCGACCCGGCCGTGGAACAGGCGCGCGGCCTGGCGACGCTGACCGCCTTCGGTCTCACCCTCCGGGGCAGCTCGTCCCGGGCGACCGCGCTCACCGGCTCCGACGGCACCTCGTACGGACGCAACTGGATCGACCAGCCGGGCACCGGCGAGCACCTGGACCTGAACCTGGACACCACGTCGGTGCTCGTCGAACACGACGACGGAACGTTCGAGGAGACCGACCTCCGCCCGGCACCGTGGCGGCCGGCGCCGGGGCTGCCACGGCCGTTCGTCGTCATGGCGGGCGGTAATTCCGAGGTGGTCAGCGTGACGCTGCGCGACGGCACCGAGGTCACGGTCGGGCAGGACGTGTTCATCGAACTGCTGGCCATGGACCCGGTGCTGGCGGGACTGCCCAAGGACGTCCCCGTGGTGCTCGTCGTCCCGCGTGGCGGAGCCGGGGAGTTGGAGGTGCCGCGCGCGCTCGCCGACCGGCTCGGCCGCGAGGTGTGGTCCACCAGCGGCACGCCCGCCCTGAACACGAAGGACGACGGGACGCCCGCCACGCTCACCCTGGAACGGAAAACCGGCGTGCCACGCGGTGACTGGATCCGCAGCAGACCTGGCGAGGTGGTGCCGGAGGACCGCACGGACGTCCCCGCGTGGGAACACCGGATGGTCAGCTACACCCTCGTCGCCGACACGGACGGCCACCCGCAGCTCGGCCGGGCGCTGTTCCGCCCGGCCGAACTGGCCGGGAACCGGGAGCACCTGTATCGCAACCTCCACCGGATCACGTCCTACCGGCAGGTGCACCCCGGCTCCTTCGCCGGCACCCAGGCCATCCCGCTGAGCGTCGGCGCGCGTCCCGGCGAGCGGGTGTACCACCTCATCCTGCACGGCCTGCCGGGCAGCGTCTCCGTACCGCAGGAGGACGGCAGGACCGCCCACGTGTCCGGCGAGAAATTCACGCGCTGGCTCAAGCGGCGGCCGAGCGTGCGTCGGCTCCGCGACCAGGACTGGATCTACCTGGAGGCGTGCTGGGCCGCACGAAGCGCCGACGGCGAGAGTGCGAACACGGCCGGGAACGTGGCCGTGTCCCTGCCGCCCACCGCCGATCCGCTCGCGGACCTCCCGGTGGCCCAGAGTGTGGCGAACGGTACGCGGCAACGGGTACGGGCCATGGACCGCCCCACCGGTCACCAGGAATCGCCCGGCCCGAACCCGAGCTTCTGGAACGCGCTGTACACCGACGCGCAAGGGCGGCACGGCCGGATCCTGGAGTTCTGGCCCGAGCCGTTGGACCCGGAACTGGCCGACCGCGCCCGCGCCGCGGGCCTGCACACCGGCGTGGGGTCGGTGCCGAAGGAGATCCTCGACCGGACCCTGCGGCTGGTGCGAGCGCTGCGGCTGGCCCTCGGCCCGGGCATCGACCACGACCCCGCCTACGACGACCTGCTCCGGGGCATCGGCGCGCTGGAGTCAATGTGGCACCACGATCCAAAGCTGGCCGGGATGGGCCCCTTCACCATGGACCTGTTCCAGCGGGCGGCCTTCGCCGACCGGCGGGACCACGGCGGCGGCCCGGGCCCGGTGGACGCCGCCGCCTACCGCGGGCTGCTCGCGCACGCGGCAGCCGCGCCGCAGGGCACCGCACTGACCGACTTCGTCCGGGTGCCGCAGCTCGCCGGGGTCGCCCAGCAGACACGGGGCTTCAGCAATCTCCAGGCGACGGCTGCCAAGGTGCTGCGCCTGGACCCGTCGGCCACGGTCGGTGAGAGGGAGACGTCACGCCTGTTCTGGGCCCAGGTCAGATCCTTCGAATGGCTCAGCGGGGTGGCCGACGTGGGCGGCACCGCCGCCAGGGTGCTGCACCTGCCCGCGCCCGACCCCTCGAAACGAGCCGACCTGGGTTGGCTGGCCACCAGGGCGATCGCCGCCGGACGGGACCCGTCCAACCCGGTCGAGCTGGCCGCGTTCCACCTTGAGGAACTGGGCGCCTTCGCCTCGCAGACCGGGATGCGCGACGCCGCCGGCCGGTCGTCCGGCCGTAACTGGGCGCAACCGCTGCCGACGGGCGCGCAGTTCGACGGGTCCGTCCTCGGCACCGTGGCGCCGGGGCCGGGGGGTGGGCTGCGCCGCACGGGAGAGGGCCCATCGCCCTGGTCCCCCCAGGGCAAGGAGCCCGCGTACGTCGTCTCGGTGGGCGGTGCCGGCTCCGGCCGGACCTGGCTCAATCTGCCCGGTGGCCGGTTCGCCGTGCCGGACGCGGAGGTCGCCGAACTCATCGCCCGCGACCCCGATCTCGTCGGCCGCGAGCTGTTGACCACCGACATCGTGCTGGCCGGCGTCCCGGCCGGTGCCTCGGTGCCCCAGCCCGGCGCCCCGCTGCCGCTGCGACACGCGGTGTCCTTGGCCACAGCCCGGCCTGTCTGGACGTCATGGGGGATGGCGGGCCTGGGCCGGGCCGGGAACACCGGGCCGTTCTCAGTAGCCGGAACCTCCGCCGCCGACTGGGCCGTCACCAAGCCCGGCGACGCATGGCAGGCGCGGCAACCCGCCCAGGCCCCGCCGCCGGCGGGCCGACAGCCGATCGTCACCAACACCGCGGACCCGGCGACCGGTTTCACTCCCCTCAGCGCCGCCCCGGCCCCGGAACCGGAACCGGAAGCGACGGCCGATTCGGATACCGACACGGATGCGGGTCAGCGGTCCGACACGGATCTGGGTGAGTGGTCCGACACGGAGCCGGACCGGTGGTCGGATACGGAGCCCGACCGGTGGTCGGACACGGAGCCGGACCGGTGGTCCGACTGGGACGACGAGGGGTCCGTCACAGATCTGGACGGGGTGTCCGACCGGGATGACGCATCGTCTGATACGGGTTCGGGCGGGTCTTCTACGGGTTCGGGTGGGGCTTCCCGTACGGACTCGGGCCCGGCCCCAGGCCCGGGCCCAGGCCCGGACCTGGGCCCGGCCGAGCGGTTCGGCAGCAAGCCCGGTGGGTCGATGGCGCCGACCGGCGGGGGAACGCGGGTCGGCACGGATGCCGCTCCCGAACCCGGTCCCGCTCCGGCTCCCGCACCCGTGCCCACGTCGTCGCCCCCCTCTGTCGTCGCACCCGTGCCCACGTCGTCGCCCGCCTCCGTCGCCGCGCCCGCCCCGGTCCCGCCCACCACGTCGGCCCCCGCGCCCGATTCCACGTCGGCCGGCGATGCGCGGACATCCGACCAGGCGCGCTCACCGCACCCGGCCCGCACGCTCTCGGTGACCGCCGCCGTGCCGGTCCCTGCCCCGTCCCGGCCGTACGTCGACTTCACCGAGGGCACGGAGCTGGATGAGGACGGGCTGCGGCAGATCGATCAACTGGCCCGGCAGATCGTGTCTGTTGGGCTGCGCGACCTGAGCGCCGGGCTGCGCATTCCCGCGATCACCGTCACCGGGTACGGCAACGGCCCCCGGTTCTCGATCGGTTCCAGCGCCGTGCGGCAGGCGGAGCGCACCGGTCGGCGCCGG
Source organism: Streptomyces sp. NPDC004752 (assembly GCF_053601275.1). NCBI lineage: Bacteria > Bacillati > Actinomycetota > Actinomycetes > Kitasatosporales > Streptomycetaceae > Streptomyces > Streptomyces sp. NPDC004752. The sequence goes on from NZ_JBSGBN010000151.1 coordinate 14,863, forward strand.
GCGCAGACCGTGGCTGATGTGCTGCGTGCCGCGATCGGCCGTGAACTGGCCACGTCGGGTGCGGCGTTGGCCGCGGTGCGAGCGCGCCGGGGCAGGGAGGTCGACCTCGACGACTTCCCGATCGACGTGCGCAGCGGGGGTCGTACCGGTCCGATGAGCGGTACGAGTGTCGGGACACACGGGCGTGCCGAGCGGCGCCGGGCGGTCATCGACGTCGAGCGGTCGCCGCTGTCCCCGGTGCTCGACAGGCTGCGGCAGCTCTACCCGCGGCTCGATTCCCCCGGTCCCGGGCCCTCCTCGCCGAGCCTTGACGAGATCGCGGAACTGGTGCTGCGCCGCCCCGATTTCGACCCGGCCGGGCAGAGTACGGCGCAGCCGAGCGGCCCCTCGGCGGCGCCCGGGATCTCCTTCGGCACCGACGCCGTGCCGGACACGCTGCGCTCCCTGTACGACCTGGTGGCCGACGCGACGGCCGCCGGACGGGCCACCAGCGCCGCCGCCCTGACCGCCTTCCACCTGAGCAGGCAGGGCCTGTTCTCGGACGACACCCTGCTCACCGCGCCGGACGGCGCCCCCCGGGGCCGGCACTGGACGGACCAAGCGGGTCAGGAAACCGACACCGACACGTTTCACGTGGTGTCGTTCAAGGATTTCACCAGCACGCCCTTCCCCGCGCCCTGGGCGGCGAGGTCCGGCGCGCCCGCCCCGTACCTGGTCGCCACCGCGGGCGGCGACCACACGGAAGTCGAACTGGCGCTGCCCGACGGCAGACGGTGGCGGATCTCCCCGGAGGTGTTCGCCGAACTCCTCGCCATGGATCCCGTTCTGACGCGCACCGACCCCGCCACCGAGGTGGTCCTGGTCTCGCCGAAGGCCGCCGACATGGGCTTGGAGCTGCCCCGCCGGGCCGCGTTCCGCACCGGGCGGCCGATGCGGGCGCACACCGGGACGGTCGTGCTGGGCAAGGATGCGCAGACCTCCCGCCGTCGTATCAACGTGCTGGACGACCGTGACGCCGGGCTGCCGCTGGGCACCTGGGTGCTGAGCGAGCCGGACGACTGGGCCGACGCCGACCCGTCGGGGGAGTCGGCGGAGCTGCTCCTGACCGACGGAACCACCGTCCACGCCGATCGGATCAAGACAGTCACCATGCCGCTCGACGGGCGTCCGACCGGCCGGATGCTGATGGGCAACCGTGACCAGTCGTTGCGTGAAGGAAGCGTCGCGGACCTGGTGTCGTCCAACGAGTGGTATGCCGTCGACCCGATCACCGAGAAGCCGGTCGGCGCCCCCCGTCCGGTGCCGTGGCGGGGGCGCAGGGCCTGGTATGTCTGGGTGCACGGGGAGCCGGGCAGAAGCCACCTGGTCGGTACCCATTCCGAGCTTCGGACCACGCGGGGCCGGGAGACCGGCCGGTATCTCCGCCGAAGGCGCAGCCTGCGCAGACTCGCCCTGGACGTTCCGATCGTGCTCATGGCGTGCTGGGGTGACGCTCTCGCCAGTGCGGAGCGGATCGGCTACGACAGCCCCACCCCCTTCGTCGCCGACCGCCTCGCGGCCCTGTCCGTCGCTCAGGACGTCGCCAACGAGACCCGACGCACCGTCTTCTCGCCCAACCGCACACACGTGTTCTGGAACGACGGTCGGGGAGCCAAGCAGGGAATGTACACATCCGCCCAGGGTGCCGAGGCCGACTGGACGGAAGTGCGTCCGGAGCCCGACCAGGACGGTCTGGACGCGCTCGCCGCGACCGCCGGCCTCGACGACCTGCGGATCGGCGCACAGGAGCGGCGGGACACCGCCCTGCGGCTGGTACGCGCGCTGCGGCAGACCTTCGGTGTCCAGGTGGAGGACGACCACCACGCCTACCGGATGCTGCTGAGCGGCCTCGGCGCGCTGGAGATCATGCGGCGGCGGGACCCGGACCAGGCGGGTGACGGTGCGTTCACTCTCGATCTGCTGGAGCGGGTCACCTGGGCGCACACCGGACAGCGACCCGTGGCCGGAACCCCCCGGCCCCCGTCCCTGGAGCCCGCCGATGTGCGTGCCACGCTTCAAGCGGCGCGTGCCGCGCTGGACGCCGACGGTCGGGCCGTCCTGTCGGAATTCGTCTCCCTGCCTGCCATGGGGCGGGCACGGGAGTTGCTGGCCACGGTCGACCTCGATGCGCGGGCCCGACAGGTGCTGGACATCCCGCCCGGCCGGAGCGTCACTCCGGCTGATCGCCAGTGGCTGCTGTGGGCCACCGTCCGGGCCGTCGAGGCGGTGGACAACCACCCGGACTCGGATGCCCTCACGAGCCGGGTGCTGCACCTGCCGACGGGGGAGGACCCGCGTCATCCGGCGTATCGGGAGGCGTTGCTGTGGACGGCGGCCGGGGCGGCGGCGGTGGGCCGTGATGTCCACAGCGCGACCGCGCTCGCCGCCTACGACCTGCAACGGCACGGCGCGTTGGACGACAGCACCCGCATCGTCTCCACGGGCGACCGTGCCGTGGGACGGAACTGGACGCCGCACCCGCACACCGGTCGGCTCGACATCGGGCGGTATGCCGTGGTCGATCCGACCGATGGCAGCACGCAGCCGGACTACCCCACTCCGTGGACCACGGGACCCGACAGCGGCACCCCGTACGTCATGGCCTTGACTCCGGGTACCGAACCGGACACGGTCGCCCTTCCGTGGCCCGACGGAACCTCCCGGTCCGTGCCCTACGAGGAGATCGCCGAACTGATCCGCCACGATCCGGACATGAGGGCGACGCCTCCCAGTCAGGCGCGCATCGTCCCCGTGGGTCTCGGCCCGGACACGAGGAGATTCGGCAAGGTCCTCGCGAGCCGGGACGCCGTCAGCCGCGTGGTGATCGCGACCCGGCGCCAGATGGATCTCCGGGACGACCCGTCGACGGGCGCGATCGACCTCGTGATGACCACCACGGAGCAGAGCAGGCACGGGGACTGGTCCTTCATCCGCCCGAGACTGCTCAGGCGCCCGGCCACGGTCCCGGTCGTCACGTCGAGCGGGACTTCGACGACCCCTCATACCTCCGCCGCCCCCGGGACGCGATCCTCCGCGCCCCCGCCGAGCCCGGTCGCCGGGGCCCCGCAGGTGCCGCAGCCGCCCGCCTCGGACCCGGACGCCACCGAACTGACGTTGCGTCAGACAGTTGGCGACGGTGACGGCGACGGCGACTGGTTGCCGGGCGCCCTGGCGGACGCGCTGAAGACCCGGGCGCCCGGCCGCCTGCACGGACCGGGCCTGGGCGCGCTGCTCTCGGGGCCGGACCCCGCCGACGCGCTGCACCGCTGGGTCGAGTCCCGGCTCGCCGAACCCGACGCCGGGCACCGGGCCCCGCGTCTCGCCGCCGACGACTGGGCCGGTGCACGCCCCGTGCTGACCGGCGATGAACTGAAGTCTGTCGGCGTAGAACTGACGGGGGATCAACTCGCCTATGCCACCCTCGCGGGAGGGCTGACGCCGGGGGAGGTCGCCCTCTCCCCAGCCCAGCGGTACCGCCTGCTGCGGCAGTGGGGCGATACCGACGCCGACGCCACCGTCACGGAGCTGGCCGCCACCCTGGCCGCGGACGATCTCGGCATCCGTATCACAATCGTCGAACCGGACGGCGGCGTACGGCACTTCAACCCTGCCCCGGCCGACGACCCTGCCCCGGCCGACGACCCTGCCCCGGCCGACGACCCTGCCCCGGCCGACGAACCAGCGGCGGCCCGACCGTGATCACTTGGCCACCTTCCCTACCACCTGGACGACCTCATGCCACCTCAGCCCACCACCGCGCCGACCGCATCACATGACACCGGCACCGACGCCACCACCGGCACCCACGCCGACGCCGACGCCAGCACCGGCGCCGGTACGGCCTTCCGGGACGCCCCGTCCGAGCCTCCCGAGCCGCCCGAGGAGGTGGTCGAGGCCGCCCGGCTCGCCCCGGACCACTGGATCAGCGCGGTCGATCCGGGCTGGGGCGGTGAGGGCATGCCGCCCGACTTCGCCGTGGTCGGCCGGTGGCGTTCCGGAGCCGGCGGGAAGATCGAGGAGTGGGAGGACAACGACGCCTACCGGCCCTCCCCGGAGACCCTCGGCTGGCCGGAGCCCACGGACGCCGTCGACGCCGCCCTCCAACTCGCCGTCACCGGTTACGGACCGCCCGAGGACGTGGCCCACGCCCTGGCCACCGCGGAGGTCGCGGTGCTCACCCTGCCCGACGGATCACCGGTGACCGCCACGGCGGCGGACGGCACCCCCGTGGTTCCCGTCTTCACCTCCACCGTCCACCTCGACCTCGTCGGCGGCTTCGCCTTCGTGCACCGGACCACGAACGACCTGCTGCCCCAACTGCCGCCCGGACACCGGCTGTACGTCAACCCGCCCAGTCCCGCGGGCGCGGTCCTGGAACCCGGACCGCTGGCGGAGACGATCGCGCGGGGGGCCGAGGCCGAGGCCAAGGCCGAGGTTGGGGCCGGGGCCGACGACACTTCGCAGCGGCCGACACGGACCTGATGATCTCGTGTCGTTCAGCGTTCACCGAATTCGAGGGTCGCTGGCAACCAGTGTTGGTTCAAAGTTAGTTGAGTGGGTCAGTTGAGTGAGTTGAGAGCTTCGTGAGGACGTGGAACGGGCGTGTGGCCGGTGGAACTGGAACGAGGGTCATGTGGGTCGGGGAGGGGCGTACGGGTGGGTGACGTGGGTACGCCACGGGAGGACATCGGATGAGCCGCTGGAACGGCCCTCTGGCCCGCCGCCGTGCCGCCGCCGCGGCCTCCCGCGCCGAGCGCGAGCGGTCCGCCGCCACCGGACCAGGACAGGACTTGGGGCCCGAAGCAGGGCCGCGCATCCTGGTCGAGGACCATGACGGCCTGCTCCTGCTCCGCCTGCCCACGGACGACACCCTGCTCCCGGCCGATGTCGCCGACCTCGCCCGCGTGCTGCGCGCGGCGGACGACGGCACCGTCACGATCGTCGCCGTCGCCGAGGGCGATGCGGCAACGGTGCTCTGGCCCCGGCTGAGCGAGACGCTCGACTCTCTGCGGGATGCCGGCACCCGGTCGGTGCGGCTGGTGATGTCCGGCGCCGGACATGACCGTACGGATCGGCCCGCCCTGGCCCGCCGGATCGCGGAGTCCTGGGACCTGACGGTCGAGGCCCCCGACCGGCCGGTCCTCGTGGTGCCGGGCGGCTCGGTGTTCGTACCGCCCGGCGACGGCGGCTGGTGGCGGTTCGTCCCCGAGCAGGAGCCCGAGGTGATCGGTCCGCGCGCCCCCGCGCCCGAGTGGCAGGCCGCGGTGCGCCGGACGCCGGTCCGGACGGCGGACGGCTGCGTGGTGGACCAGATTCCGGCCGGCCTGCTGATCCGCCCCGCCGAGGCCACCGCGCCCCGGCCCGGCGACCTGTTCCACGCCATACCGGTGGACCCGAGGCGGCCCGCCGTGGTCGTCGGCGTGCCATGGGGCGAGGACGTCGTCGCGACCGACGTCGCCGAACTCCTCGGCGCGCTCCCGGCTACCGTACGCCCCGGCGTCCGGCTCGTGCCCGGCGGGCGGCGGGACCTGCTGCCGCTCGGCCAGTCGGTGGCCGACCTGCTGAACGCCGAGGTCGAGGTCACCACCGGACTGCCGCTCTTCGCCGCCGACGGCCCACTGGGTACGTACCGGGTACGGTCCGTGCTGGTCGGGCCGGACGGGGATGCGCGCTGGCTGCCCTTCGTGGACGCGGTGCTGTGCCTGCCCCCGAAGGAGTCGGCACCGCGGCCGGCGGCGGGCCCGGACGCGAGCCCGGCCCCCGGCCCGTCGCCCGCCCCCGCTCCCCGGCTGCTGCGCTGGTCCTTGCCGGTGTCGGACCTCGGGGGCACGGAGGACGGCACGGTCCGCCTCTCCGACGCGTGGCAGGCCGTGGTCACCAGGGCCGGACTGTGGGTGGGCCCCCGCGACGGCACCCCGCCGCCGAGGCACGCCCGGCAGGTGAGCATCGAGGGTCCGGTCATCGAAGTCGGCCGCGTCGGCGACCGTCTCGACGCCTCCCTCTGGCCCGTCCTGTCCCGCTTCCTCGGCCGCCTCGCCCCCGACCTGCGCGCCCGCACCACGCTCGACGTGCACGCCGCCGCGCCCGACGGCGGTCGCGCCCTGCGCATCCTGGCGGCCGAGCACGCCCTCCGCGTCATCCGCTTCGCGCCGGCGGTACGGACCGCCCGTCCGGTACGGCGCGACGGGGCCGCCGCGCGGACGGGGGGCGCGGCGAGCGGCCCGGTGAACGGCCCGGTGAACGGCCCCGTCCAGGGGGCCGGTTCACGGCCGGTACCGCTGTCGGCGACGGTGACCAGTGCCTCCAGTGCCTCCAGTGCCTCCGGAGAGACCGGGACGGCCGGTGACGTGGGGTCAGTTCCTGACGTCACGACGGCAGTTGCCCCTGCGGCAGTGTCCACGGCGGCAGTGTCCACGGCGGAAATGTCCACTGCGGCAGTGTCCACGGCGGTGCCCGGCCCGGACGGTCTCCCCGAGCCGCCGAAGCCGAGCCGGGCGCCTGTCACGGCGACCGGCGGAACCGGGGTCGGCCCGGCGGCCCCCGGTCGTCCGGCCACCGAGTCCGGGGGCGATCCGGCCGGCGAGTCCCCGGCACCCACGCTGTCACCGGTCGGGCCTGCTCCCGAGCCGGTCTCCGAGCCGAAGCCCGAGCCGGTCTCCGAGCCGAAGCCCGAGCCGGTGTCCGAGCCTGTCGCCGGTCCGCTCTCCGAGCCGGTCGCGGAACCCATCGCGGCACCGGTCTCAGAACTGTCCTCTGAGCCATCCCTCAAGCGGTCCTCCGAACCGTCCTCCAAGCCGCCCTCCAAACCGTCCTCCGAGCCGTCCTCCGAGGCGGAGGTCTCGGAGTCCGTGGTCGCCGGGTCGGCGTCCGGGCCGGTCCCCGCGCCGCGCACGTCCCGCCCGGAGCCGGTCGCCACCGGCGCACCTGCCGCAACTGCCGCACCTGCCGCGCCCGTCGCCCCCGCGCGCCGCGTGCCGACCGCCGGCGGTGCGGTGCCCCGGCCGCCGTCTTCGCCCGCGGTGAACGAGGCCCCGCGGGCAGAGGCCCCGCGGGCAGAGGCCCCGCGGGCAGAGGCCCCGCGGACGGAGGCCCCGCGGAAGCCGGACACTGACGGCGCCGCCCCGGCCGCCGCCCCGGCCGCCGCTCCCGCTCCCGCGGTCCGGCCACCGGCCGGGGCCGGCGGCGGTCGGTCGCTGCCCGCCGTACCGGTGCCGCCGCGCCACCGCAGTACCACCCCGGAGCGGAACTCCTTCCGGCGGCTCGCGGAGCCGGTGTGGGAGCGGCACAGCGCGGCGGTGAACCGGGCGCTGGCCGGAATGCCCGCGCTGCGGGGCGAGGAACAGGAAGCGGCCCGGAGCGATCTGATCGCCCTGCGGATGTACCTCCGCGACGGCGAAGGCCCCCTTGATCACCGCGAGTTGACGCGTTCGCTGCGGTCCGGCGAGCAGCGCCTGGTGTCGTACGCCGGGTGCCTGGCGTCCGGGCTCGGGCGGATGCCGTCCCATCGCGGGGTCGTGCTGCGTGGCCCGGGCGGCGCGGTCGGCCTCGGTGAACTGCGGCCCGGTGCGGTGCTGCGGGATCCGGCGCCGTTGAGCGGGGTGCCGCTCGATCCGGCCGGGAAGGACCGGGTCGCGGGTGTGGGTTTCGCGATCTGGTCGATCACGGGCCGCCGGGTCCGGCAGTTGCTGGACGGCGGTGACGAGGTCGTGTTCGCCCCGGGCACCGTCTTCAAGGTGCTCGACGTACGGACCGACACCGCGGCTCCCCTGGTACTGCTGCGTCAACTGCCCGACACGCAGACGGTGTCCCCTGTCCTGGAGGACGCCGATGAAACCGCGCTCGCGCGGCTGGACCATGCCCTGACCGGCCGTACGGCCCCCGGCGCGGGCGACTGGCCCGACCGGTGTGCCGGACCCGTCGGCGACACGGGCGAGGGCCACTGACGAGAGCGCACGGCCAGCCCCCACTCATCGACAAGGAGCAGTGTTCATGCCCCGTCAGCACGAACCCCCGGCCGGCGAGACGACGTCCTCCGTCAGCGTCCGCCGTGCGGTT
>NZ_JBSGBN010000152.1:0-22829 GCF_053601275.1 Streptomyces sp. NPDC004752
GGCCTGGGATTACGCCGCCGACATCAGTCGGCCTCCTTTCCGCGCAACCGCTCGCTGCGTGCGCCTTCGTGTCGCACTCTGGTCGTGCATCCGGCCCGGCCGCTCGGCTCCGGACCACAGAGTGCGGCCCTGCCCGTCGCTGATCGTCGTGGTCTTGATCGTGTTCTGCTTCCGCTTGCCCGAGACAAACGCGCGGCGTCCCGGCCGGCCCGCCTTCGGGCGCCTGACCTGGGTCTCCATCCCGTCGATGCGCAAAGTCACGCCTTCAGCGCCCGCGTAGGCGAACACGTCCTCCAGCGTGCGCAGCCGCAGACCGGGCCGGTCAGGGACAGCGAACCCGCGCTCGGCCGGCAGTGGACGGACCTCGCCGACCGCCCGTCCGACGGTGGAGGATCCGACCTCGTAGATCACGGCCGGGGCCTGGTGAGTCAGGCCGGTCCGCACGTGCACGAGAGTCGCCAGGACCCGGTCGGTGAAAACGAGTTGGGTGTGCATCTTCTGAGGGTGTCTGTGTGATCAGGCGGTGAGTATGAGGGTGCTGCGGTAGCGGCCCTGGTGGTTGCGGGTGTACTCCTGTTGTTCGTGCCAGGCCCAGTAGGCGTCGAAGTCGCCGTTGGTGCGCAGGGCGCGGAGTTTCAGGACGGCTTCGGCGCCGGCCAGGCCCCAGCGGGCCCCGGTGATGTCGAGGCGGTCCTTTACCAGGTGGCGGCATGCGCCTTCGATGATTCCCGTCGCGATGGGCCAGCCGGCGGCCAGCGCGGTGTCGTAGCGCAGGTAGTCGGCCTTGTTGGTGAGGTAGGCCACGGCGTCGTCGATGCCCTTGTTCCCGCCCGGGGCGATCCCTGCGTTGGTGGCGGCCGTTGTGATCGTCTCGGCTGCGGTCAGGGCGTCTCCGGCCAGGATGGTGCGGGCGGTGCGGGCGACCCATGCCTCGATGTCCTTGCCGCCGCCGGGGTGCAGGGCGTGTGCGGCGCTCCACAGGTATTCCAGGACGTGGATGATGTCGATGACGATGTGCACCTGCACGTCGCGGGCGGCGGCCTGCTCGTTGATCAGATCGATCTGGTGGGGTGCGCCGTCCACGAGGGCCACCCAGGTGCGCCGGTGGTCGGGGTCACGGTGTTCGGCCTGGTCGAACACGGCGGTGATGACCTCGGAGCAGGTGTCGTTCAGCGATCCGGTCAGCCACTTGGAGCGGGCCCTGGGTCCATTGCTCCGGCCGGCGGTGTCCTGCTCGCCGGTGTCGGGGTCGGCGATGATGTCGTCGACGGTGCGCACCGCGGGTTCGGCGTCGTAGACGGTTCCGAGGGTGGCCATGCGCTTTCGGCCGTTCTTCTCCCCTGCTGACAGGCGTTTGTCCAGCTTGTTGCCGCCTTTGGCCGCGGCGGCTCTCGCGGTGGCCTCCCGCAGGGCCTCCGGCCTTATCACCACGCCCTTGCCGTCGGCCGACATCACCAGCAGCGTGGCGTCCGTGCACGGCTCGGGCACGAGGGCGGCATAGAAATCGTCGACGTCCGTGGCGGCGGCGACGGTGAGCTCGCCGGCCTGCCGCGGGCCGATCCCGGCGCCGGTCAAGGTGTTGACGCGCTCGACCGCTTCGGCGAACGAGCCCCGGGATGCCTCGATCGCGACCTGTTTGGCCAGGCCGTGCGAATGCATCCCGGCCGGCAGGTTCAGCGCCGCATCGGCCGGGTGCAGATCGGGCACGGCGTCGCCGCGGTAGGCGATCCGGCCGACGGTCACTTTCCCGAACACCGTGGACAGGATCCGCCGCCGGCCCCGCTCGATCCTGGTGCGCTCCCGGCCGGCGGCGTCCACGACCTGCTCGATGCGCTGCTCGGTCAGCTCCCGCAGCCGCAGATGGTCCTGATACAGCTGCCGCGTCACCTCCCGCATGTCCGCACCCAGCACCTCCTCCAGCTGCGAGTGCGTCAACGAACCGGTCTCCACGGACTGCATCCGGGCACTGACCTGCTCGAACAAGCCCCGCGAGGCGGCGAACGCGGCCTCCGCTGCCGCCAGATCCCCGCCGAGCACGCCGCCGCTCACCGCGCACCGGCCCGACAGGCCAGCGCGAACAACCCCGGCTCCACCTCGGCCAGGATCCCCCGCCCGACCAGTTTCTTCAGCTTGCCACGCATGCCCTCGGTGTGGTTCGCCTCCGTACCCAACCCCACCCCGACGCACACGTCCTTGCAGCGCAACGGCCCGGACGCCTCAGCGAACACGATCAGGATCCGCCGATACGGCCCGGAGGTCACCGTCGTGTCCCCGGCCGCCTCGGCGGCCATCAGTAACGGCACCAGTTCCGCCAACTGCGGCAGCACCGCCGCGTCCACATCCAGCACCACCCCCGGCGGCACCGCCGGGCCGACAGGTGAGGACAACACCTCCTCCACCGTCTCCCGCGTGATCCGCAGTCGCACCAGCTGCTCCTCGGCCGCGGCCAACTCCGCGGTCAACACCTCCAGCCGCGCCCGCACCTCGGCCGCGGACGCCCGGACCTCGTCTTCCCTGGCCTGCAAGGCAGCCATCAACGACGGCACAGAGACACCCACCCTCGCTCAACGCCTGCCCACCACAGCCGGGCTCGACACCGCGAGGCTAGGAACCAGCAACCCCCGACCGATGCCCAAACCCTGGCGAATCACCCCAACGAGGCACCCTCACAAGATGTGCACCCAACTCAAAATGGCAACACCCAATTTGCACAACATGCCCTTGTGTGCCAGGCGTTCGGGGATGGAAACGCCCATCAAGCCAGCTCGCCCGCTGAAGCGTGCTCGGCCAGGGCGACCAGGGTGCGCACGGCGGTGGCGGTGCCGCCCTTGGGGGTGTAGCCCAACGGCGCGCCCTCCTTGAAGGCCGGGCCGGCGATGTCCAGGTGGACCCAGGTGATGCCGTCGGCGACGAACTCCTTGAGGAACAGGCCGGCGGGCGGGCCGCCGCCCTTGCGCTCGCCCATGTTGGCGATGTCGGCGACGGTGGAGTCCATCGGCTTGCGCAGGTGCGCGGGCATCGGCATGGCCCAGGCGGGCTCGCCCTCGGCCTCGGCCAGCTCCGTCACCGTGCTGCGGAAGGCGTCGTCGTTGCCCATGACCGCGAAGGTGCGGCTGCCCAGCGCCGTCATCATGGCGCCGGTCAGGGTGGCGACGTCGACGATGTAGTCCGGCTTCTCCTCGCCCGCGCGGACGATGGCGTCCGCCAGTGCCAGGCGGCCCTCGGCGTCGCCTCGACGGTCTTGCCGCCGTACATGCGCAGCACGTCCCCGGGGCGGGTGGCGGAGCCGGAGGGCATGTTCTCAGCCAGTGCCAGCCAGCCGGTGACGTTGACCTGGAGGCCGAACTTGGCGGCGGCGAGCACGGAGCCGAAGACGGCGCCGGCGCCGGCCATGTCGCACTTCATGGTCTCGTTGTGGCCGGCCTGCTTGAGGGAGATGCCGCCCGGGTCGTAGGTGATGCCCTTGCCGATGAAGGCGAGCGAGGCCTTGGCCCTCGGGTGGGTGTAGGCGATCTTGACCAGGATCGAAAAGACAACAGCTTCTGACCAGCATCTCGCCTGCGGCCCTCAAGGTCCTGCCCGATCCAGCCGTCACCCGATCGGTGCCCACGCTGAAAAGGCTCAATGACTCGCTGGTCAACTGCAGCCCCTCGCTACGCGCCCGGTCCACCAGCATCGCGATCAACTGCTCGTCCCTCCTCGCACTGGACACCTCGGTCGGCTCCTCGACAGGCGTCGACTCCACGGCGGCATCGGTCATCACGAACCTCTTCCTTGATCATCAGATCCGTCGTTGGTTAGACACTCCCAAACACCCACAGGTTTTTCGGTCGACCGTACGAAGCAGCCCGCGGCGCTTTCCCATAACGTCTTCGTGCATAAAACAACACGTTGCCCTGTTTAACAGCCGAGTGTTCAGCCACTTTGGGAGGAGTCGCGTATGGACCCGCGTCTACTGTTCGTTCATACCGGTCAGACGAGTCAGCGCCTGGGGCCTCCATGGCGAGGCGGTGTGCCAGCACGAGTGGCCGGTGGTGCTCCTGCGGCGTCGTGGGAGGGTGAGGAGGCGTGAGCGCTAGGGACACCGGTTTGGACGTGGTGAAGCAGCCCCGGCCCGTTCGAAACGTCTTCGACGAACTCCCTGCCATGCCGCTACTGCTGGTGAAACAGGCAGCGCTCAGGAACAACCTGGCGCAAATGCGCGCGTTCACCGAGGCGCATGGTGTCGAACTCTCACCGCACTGTAAAACCCACATGAGCCCGGAGCTCTGGAGGATGCAGGAGCTCTCCGGCGCGGCGGCATGCACCGTCGCCACGGTGGCGCAGGCGCAAGCTTTTGCCGCAGAGGGCGTGCGGCAGTTCATGATCGCCAACCAGGTCGTCGATCGAGGCGACCTGGAGGTCCTGGTGGCGTTGCGTCGACGCTATCCGGACCTGGCGGTAAGCGTCTTCGTCGATTCTCTGCGCGGGGTGGAACTGATGGAGGCAGCGCACCACGAGATTGCTGTCGATCTTCCACCACTTCCCGTTTTGGTGGAATATGGGCTGGGCGGCTGGCGCTCGGGCTGCCGCACACGGGACCAGGTCCTCGAGGTCGCGAGAGCCGTTACGGCTGCGCAAACCGTTCACCTTGCCGGATTGGCCGGGTACGAAGGCGTCCTGTGGCCGCTTTCGGCGAGTGTGCGTCCGCTCGCTGTGAATTCCTACTTGGACGATGCGGTTGACATCGTCCGAAAACTCGACGCTGAGGGGCTCCTCGGAGCCCGTGCGATCGTGACTTTCGGCGGTTCCGACTTGTATCCGGCGGTTGTCGAACGGGTGCGAAACGCCTTGCCTCCAGACACGATCCGTGTCGTCCTCCGCAGCGGCTGCTATCTCGTGCATGATCATGGCAAATACGAGCAGGCGCAGACTCAGGTTCCGGCCGGTATCGCCAAACCTCGATTTGAGCCCGCCCTCGAAGTTTGGGCGTCGGTGCTCTCAATTCCGGAAAGCGGCGTGGTTGTGGCCGGGTTGGGTCGGCGGGACGTATCCTACGACGCGGGACTGCCCGTACCCATCGCGCGCCGCGCGGTTGGCCAGATCACCCCGCTGAACGGCGCGACTGTCCGGGCACTATATGACCAGCACGCGATCCTCGCCGTCAGCGACGACCGCGTCGAGGTTGGCGATGCGCTCGCCTTCGGAATCTCCCACCCCTGCACGACCTTCGACAAATGGCGGACGGCGACACTCGTTGATGCGGACTACTCGGCCGTGGACACGATACGTACTCTCTTCCCGTAGCCGTTGGCGTCACCCACCGCGTCCTGCTCGACCAGTACCGAGGCGTCGGTCCACCCGAGAATCAGCTGAAGACCCAACCTGCGCCCAAGCTCGTGATCGAGGAACCGGTATCCGACACTCCAACTTCATCGAACAGCCCCTTCGGTGAGATCCGTCGCTGGGTGAAGGTCATTGGCCGCTTCCCACACGAGACCGGCTGCGTCAGCCTCGTGTGGGAAGTCCGCGGCCGGTGGCCTTACACCAGTTGTCGCGGTCTCACCGTCAGTCCAGGACCTGAGTTCGGCCTACCGGAGCGGCAAACACGCGTTCAACCTCCATTGAGCTCGCCTTATGGCACTCTCAATGAAGCCGCCTACATCAATCCCACGAACTTCCGCGTCGAGCCCCTATGTCACAGCTCCGCGGACGTGGCCATCAAGATTGAGGAGTACGCACAGTGCGGATCTACATCAGCGCGGACATGGAAGGCGTCACAGGGCTCGTCGACGCTGACGACGTCCAGCCCGGCGGTCGAGACTACGAGCGGGGACGGCTGATGATGGCGGAGGACGTCAACGCTGCCATCCGGGGCGCGGTCACGGCAGGCGCCACCGACATCATCGTCAACGATGCGCACGGCCCGATGCGCAACCTCCTTCCGGAGGCCCTGCACCCGGCAGCCCGCCTCATCCGCGGCAAGCCCAAACACATGGGCATGCTCGAAGGCCTCACCCCCGAGCACGACGCCATGATCTGCGTCGGCTACCACTCCCGGGCCGGCACGCTCGGGGTGCTGAGCCACAGCTTTATGGGCCACGAGATCGAAGACATGTGGCTGGACAACCGACCGGTGGGCGAGATCGGCCTGGCCCACGCCACCGCGGCCGCCATCGGTGTGCCGATGGCGGCCCTCACTGGCGACGACTGTTCCTGCGTAGAGCTGGCGGAGTGGGATGCCGACGTTACTACCGTGGCGGTGAAGTACGCGCGGGACCGATTCGCGGCTGAGTTGCGCCCAGCCAACGAAGCCCGCATGGAAATTCAGGAGGCGGTCGCCGCCAGTCTCTCCGCACAACCGGCGGCCGCAGCGGTACCGTCGGGCCCGGCCGCCCTCACCGTCCGTTGGCAGTCGGCCTCAGTGGCCTCCGCCCTTCTGGGAATACCAGGTGTCACCTCGACAGACGCGCGAACCGTCCAGGCCCAGGGCACTCTGCCCAGCCTCTACCGGCAGTTCGGAGTGTGGATGCGGGTGGCAGCTTCGCTGACCAACCAGTCACCGTACTGCTGACCGTTGCGAAGGTTTCTCGGCAGAGAACTGCTCTCCCTGCTGCCATAAACGGTCCCGGCACAGGCCAAGCACGCAACAATGCAGTGTGTAGGACCGCGGCTCCGACAGTCACCCTGTACTCCATTGCCCTGCTGGCGATCAGCTTCCTCGGTTGAGGGTATGTCGGGGTGTGGGGGGCCTGTGGGGGTGCTGTCTTCAGGCTGCGGCGGCGTGCCGGTGATCTGGTTCCAGACGGTGAAGCGGTGGTGCATCTCGGTGCGGTAGCCGGTGGCGGTCATCCGGTGGCGGCGGGGCCGGGAGTGCGGTGAGATCTGACTGAACACCGACAGGAATCTCTGGGTTCTGCCGACGGAGCGAAAGCCCTTCATCGCGCGTTCGCGCTGCCTCGTCGGCTGGTGACTGTTCTCGGCCTGGTTGTTCAGGCCCTTGTGAGAGCGGTGCTCGACCGAGGGTGGCTACGGCGGCACCATTTGGGACGGCCCGGCGCTGCTTCTTCATCAGCTTGGCCATGAACCGTTTCGCGGCCGCGTCGCGCTGGGACTGCACGAGGACGCCGAGGATGCTGTCGTCCTGGTCGACGGCCCGCCACAGGTAGTGCCGGACCCCCTTGATCTTCACGAAGGACCTCGTCGAGGTGCCATGTGTCCTCGGCTGGCGGCGGCGCAGCGCTGCGGCGTACTGGGGCACGAATCGGCGGTCAAGGCTACCGACCGGTACCACGGTCTCCGTGCGTATGAGGCACGCGAGTCGGGGCCAGGGCAGCGCCGCGGGCAGACGGCGCCGGACGCCGTCGGCAGGCGCCGGTGATCGCAGGGCTGGGAGCCGATCGGGCTCCCCGTGACGAAAGGACCATCGATGACTAGTGTCTCCGCACTCGGCGCTCTGACTCCCGAGCAGGCGCGATCCCGGTTCCGCGAAGGCATCGAGGCGCCCACCACGGGATGGTGCGGCGGCTACACCCAGGTCAACCTGATCTCGGTACCGGTGGACTGGGCCTACGACGTCCTGCTCTTCTGTCAGCGCAACCCCAAGCCCTGTCCTGTCCTTGACGTCACGGACGCGGGTTCCTGGTCGACCCCCCTGGCGCCCAGCGCCGACCTGCGCACCGATGTCCCCCGCTACCGCGTATGGGAGAACGGCAAGTTGGTCGACGAGCCGTCCGATGTCGTCGGCGTATGGCGGGATGACCTGGTCACCTTCCTGATCGGCTGCAGCTTCTCCTTCGAGGCCGTTCTCACGGAGGCGGGCATTCCACTGCGCCACGTGGCTCAGGGCCGCAATGTCGCCATGTACAAGACCAGCCTGGAGTGCCGGCCCGGTGGCCGGCTCGGAGGGTCCCTGGTCGTCTCTATGCGACAGGTGCCTGCCGCTCTCGTGTGCACCGCGACCCGGGTCACCGCCCTCATGCCCGCCGTCCACGGAAGCCCCCTGCACGTGGGCGACCCCGCCGAGGTCGGCATCGCGGACCTGGCTCGTCCCGACTTCGGCGACCCAGTCGAGGCCGAACCGGGTGACGTGCCGGTGTTCTGGGCATGCGGAGTGACGCCTCAGGCGGCCCTGATGGCGTCGAAACCGCCCTTCGCTCTTACCCATGCGCCCGGATACATGCTGATCACAGACGCCCGGGACTCGGACTACCGAGTCGCATGACCGTGCAGTGGTACCTGGTACCAGGTGGACTGTTCCAAGGAGACATGACAGCGATGACAGACATCGTGATCGACCTCAACGCCGACCTGGCGGAGGGCTACGGCCGATGGTCACTAACCGACGACGAGGCGATGCTGTCCGTCGTGACCAGTGCAAACGTTGCCTGCGGCTTCCACGCCGGGGATCCGAGCATCATGCGCCGGGTCTGTGACAGGGCGATCGAGTGCGGGGTGCGGATCGGCGCCCAGGTCTCCTACCGCGATCTGGCCGGCTTCGGCCGTCGCGCCATGGACGTACCCGCGCGGGAACTTGCCGACGAGATCGCCTACCAGATCGGCGCACTTCAGGTGTTCGCCCGAGCGGCCGGATCTGACGTCGCCTATGTCAAACCGCATGGAGCCCTGTACAACCGCGTGGTGTCGGACCGTGAGCAGGCCGCGGCCGTGGCCGCAGGCATACGGCTCGCGGGGCCTGAACTCCCCGTCCTGGGCTTGCCCGGCTCCGCCATGCTCCAGCAGGCCGAAAGCGTCGGCCTGCCCAGCATCGAAGAGGCTTTCGCCGACCGTGCCTACACGGCGCAGGGAACTCTGGTCTCCCGTGAGGTCTCCGGCGCAGTGATCAGCGATGTCGATCAAGTCGCCCGGAGGGCCGTCACCCTGGTACGGGACGGATACCTCAAAGCCCTCGACGGTACCGCCCTGGTGGTGCGCGCACGCTCGCTGTGCCTGCACGGGGACACCCCTGGAGCGGTGGAACTCGGCAGGCGTGTGAACGCGGCACTGCGGGAGGCCGGAGTCAGGGTGGAGGCGTTCGTATGAGGCTCAAGCCGGTCGGAACGGATTCGCTTCTCGTCAACCTGTACACACCGGAGGAGGCGCAGGCCTGGCACCACCTGCTGACAAAGCGGCACACCTCGGGAACCCTCCCCGCGGTGCGCGAGATCGTGCCCGGTGAAAGGACCGTGCTCCTGTATGGGGTCACGGATGTCAGGGCCATGGAGGCGGAGTTGCGGCAGTGGTCCGTCCCGGCCCTGGACGCCGAGAGCGGGCCGCTCGTCGAGATCCCGGTCCGCTACGACGGAGCGGATCTCGGCACGGTCGCGGACCTGTGGGGTGTCACCGAGGCAGAGGTGGTCCAGATCCACAGCTCAGTCGAGCACAGGGTCGCCTTCTGCGGATTTTCCCCGGGATTCGCCTATATGTTGGGGCTGCCAGAGACCTGTCACGTGCCCCGCAAGGCGGAACCGCGCACAGCTGTCCCAGCTGGTTCCATCGCGCTTGCCGGCCCCTACACAGGTGTCTACCCGCGCGTCTCTCCCGGCGGCTGGCAGCTGATCGGCAATGTCGATGTGCGCCTGTGGGACATGGACCGCGAGCCGGCCGCCCTCCTCGCTCCGGGCATGCGGGTGCGCTTCGTTCCCCAGCCGGTGCCGGCGCGCATCACGGGCGCCGATCGCGGCACGATGAAGGCGGAAAGGCACTGCGCATGAACAGCGGGAAGATGGAAATCATACGGGCCGGGGCGCTCACCACCGTTCAGGATCTGGGCCGCTTCGGCCACGCGGCAGTCGGCGTCCCGCGATCGGGGGCACTCGACCAGTCGGCCCACTGGCTGTCGAATCATCTGGTGGGCAACCCAGCCGATGCGGCGACCCTGGAGACTACGCTGACCGGTGTGGCCGTACGCGCCGACCAGCCCGCGGTCGTGGCCGTGACCGGGGCACCCGCCTCCGTACAGGTCGACGGAAAGCCTGCCGCGTGGGCCGCACCCGTGTACGTGCCCGCCGGTGCGGTGCTGGAGGTGGGCCCCGCCGCCAGTGGCCTTCGCAGCTACGTGGCCGTCGCCGGGGGTTTCGCCGTCCCCCAGGTCCTCGGCAGCCGCTCCACCGATCTCCTCTCCGGCCTCGGTCCCGCTCCGTTGCGGGACGGCGACATCCTGCCCGTAGACGAGGCGGCTGGCCGTCCCCTCCATTCGGACACGACGATATGGGAGGCACCGCCCCAGGAACTCGTGCTCCCCATCCTGCTCGGTCCTCGGGACGACTGGTTCACCGCGGCCGGTCTGGAGACCTTCTCCGGCACCGGTTTCCTGGTCTCCTCCAAGAGCAACCGCATCGCGCTGCGGACAAACGGACCCGCACTGGAGCGCGCCGTGCACGAGGAGATGGCCAGTGAGGGCATGGTGGTGGGAGCCGTCCAGGTCCCTCCCGACGGCAGGCCCGTGATCTTCCTGGCAGACTGCCCGACCACAGGCGGCTATCCGGTCATAGGCGTCGTGCCCGAGCGCAGTCTCAGCGCGGCAGCCCAGGCTCGCCCGGGCCTGCCGGTCCGATTCCTACCGACCCGTCGCCGGAACTGACGCGCCGGGCGGGTGAGGCAGATGAGTGCGGCGCTGTGGCGCTAAGCTCCGCCTGCGACTGTTCTCCGCCGCCGCCCAGCTCGTGAACACCGGACGCCGCCAATGGCTCCGTTTCACCGCCCGATGGCCCTGGACCGACATCATCACCCACGCGATCGGCAGGCTCCACATCCTCCCGAACCCCATCTGACCAGCCACTTCGACCATCCCCACAACCCGCATCACCACTCGGCGAAGTGGAACCCGGCGCCCACCCAACGCGAAAGCCGGGCCCTCAACCTGCCCCCAACCCGGAAAAGAACCCACCACACCGACACAAAGTCCCCGTCAGCAAGCTGACGGGGACTCAGGAACGATCGAGGCTAGGCTCAGCGACCTTCACAAACAGACCTCAAAACCGACCGGTGGATCAAGGTTGCACTCCAGTTGCACTTCGCTATCGCCGCTGGTCAAAGGCTGGTTTCTGAGCACCTGCTAGAGATCGGCCCACTGGTCGAGAAGGTGCTCTGCCAGGTCGGTGCCGGGCTCGCGCTGACCGTTGTGGAGGGATTGTTCGGCCCAGATCACTTTTCCGCGCGGCAGGTAGCGGGTGCCCCATCTTTCGGCGAACTGGGCGACGAGGAACAGTCCGCGGCCGCCCTCGTCGGTGGTGGCCGCTTGCCGTAGGTGCGGTGAGGTGCTGCTGCCGTCGGAGACCTCGCAGATCAGTGCGCGGTCGTACAGCATGCGGACCCGGATGGGTTGCCTGCCGTAGCGGACGGCGTTGGTGATCAGCTCACTGAGGATGAGCTCGGTGGCATATCCGATCCCCTCCAGCCCCCAGCCGTCCAGGGTGCGTGCGCAACCGGAGCGGATCGGGCCTACGGCGGCCGGATCGGAAGGCACTTCCCATTCGGCGACTCGGTCCGGGGCGAGCAACCTGGTACGGGCCACAAGCAGCGCGACGTCGTCGCGGGGACGGCCAGGCAATACGGCGTGCATCACGGCAGCGCAGGTCTCCTCTGGGTCGAGGTCTGCACCGGTGGTTAGAGCGGAGCGGAGTAGCTCCAGGCCGGTGTCGATGTCGCGATCGCGGTCTTCGATGAGCCCGTCGGTGTACAGCACCAGGCGCGACCCTTCCGGCAGGGTCAGCTCGACTGTCTCCACTGGCAGGCTGCCGGCGGTGCCCAGCGGTGGAGAGACGGGCACGTTGGGGAAGGAGACGGTGCCGTCAGGGAGCACAAGGGCCGGCCCGAGGTGGCCTGCACTGGCCACCGTGGCCCGTCCCGCAACCGGATCGTAAAGCGCGTACAGGCAGGTGGCGCCTGTGACGCCGCCACCCTCGCCGTGTCCGTCGCCGTCGCGACTGCCACCAGCTGTCGCATCGCTGTCAATCCGGCTCACCAACTCGTCCAAGTGCGCCAGAAGCTCGTCAGGAGACAGGTCGAGCACCGAGAAGTTGTGGATCACAGTGCGCAGCCGGCCCATGGTGGCGGCCGCATGCAGACCATGGCCGACGACATCCCCTACGACCACCGCCACCCGCGCACCCGGCAGTGGGATGACGTCGAACCAGTCACCGCCCACCCCGTCCCGTGCGGGCAGGTAGCGGTAGGCCACATCAAGAGCGGACTGCTCGGGCATCCCACGAGGCAGCAGGCTGCGTTGCAAGGTGACAGCCATCGTGTGCTCACGGCTGAAGCGACGGGCGTTGTCGACAGCCACCGCGGCGCGGCCCACCAGCTCTTCGGCGATCGAGACGTCCCCCTGTTCGAACCGCTCCGCCTCCCCGGACCGCAAAAAGGTGGCCACTCCCATCAGCACACCGCGCGCACGCAGCGGCACCACGATCATCGAATGCATGCCGAAGGCGACGAACTGCCGGGCCCTTTCAAGATCGTGCTCCTGCCATCCGGGGCAGGTGGGCATGTCGGCCTCCAGCACCTGCAGCACCGGCTCCCCGGTGCCGAAGCCGACCGCCTGCGGTGTGGCCGGGCCGAACTCGATGAGACGTCCGACCGGGTGTAGAGGGTGCTCCTCCCGAATGCCGCTGACAGCCGTGCGACGCATCGTCGTGCCGACTGGCTCACCACCCTGGAGCACCGCTTCGACAAGGTCCAAGGTCGCGTAGTCGGCGAACCGGGGAACCACGAAACGTGTCAGCTCCTCGGCAGTCCGCACTACATCGAGGCTCGTGCCGATCTCCGTCCCCGCGTCACACAGCAGTCCCAGACGACGCTGCGCCGCAGCGGCTTTGCCCGACAGGGCCCGCAACTCGGTCGTGTCGCGGACCGTCACGACGCTCCCGGCCCGGCCGCCGTAGGGGGCGGTCTGCCGCGCGTTCGCCACCAGCAGACGATCGCCCGCTGCGAAGACCTCGTCGTTGGTCACCCGGCCGGAAACCAGCAGCTCGGTGATGGGCGGGGACAGACCCAGGTCGGCGACGTTGCGCCGTTCGGCGTCTGCGGGCAGGGCCAGCAGGCGCCGCGCCTCGTCGTTGGCGAGGTGCAACCGCCCGTCGCAAGCGACGATGAGCACACCCTCCCGTACTGCGTGCAGCACCGCGTCGTGATGCTCATACATACGCCTCAGCTCGGCGGGCTCCAGACCGTGCGTCTGCCGCCGCAGCCGACGGCCCACCAACGCCGTCCCAGTTGATATCAGCACTAGCGCGCCACCAGCGGAACCAAGGAGAACCGGAAGCTGTTGCACCACCCTCGCATTCACGTGCTTGACCGTGATTCCCACCGACGACAGTCCGACAACCTTGCCGTTTGTGTCGAAGATGGGAACGGTCGAATCTACGGTCAGCCCTACGGGCGTGGTGGCCGTGAGGGTCTGGGCATGTCCGGCAAGTGCTTCCGCATATGGACCCATGATATGCTTTCCGATCAGATGTGGGTTGGGGTGGGTCCAGCGGATGCCGGCCGGGTTGTACACGACGATGTAGTCGACCCCCGACCTCTTGCGCGCCTCCTCCGCGCGTGGCTGCAGCAAGGCGCTGGGGTGGGCAGACTTCACGGCGGCCAGCGCCCCCGGGGCATTGGCGAAGGTTTCGGCAGCCACGAGAGTGCGCTTCCTCGCCTCCTGCAAGCTCGACCTCTGAGCCTGCAGCACGAGAGCAGCCAGGGCGCCCAACACGAGCAGCACCACAAGCACCAGCTGCAACACGAACACCTGCCCCGCGACACTGTGCGGGAGTAGCGGGAAGCGAGGCGGTTGCCCCGACGGCGACTCGGCAGGGTCCCCCCGTATCGACGACGAGCCAAAGCACCTCATCATGGGGCATTCCTACCATTGGCCGCTTTCTCATGTCGACATGCATCGGCCATGCAACCACCCGGATCCGTATCATCAGCGTGTGATCAGGGATGCAACACCGAAGGTCCTTGCATCCCCGGCTCAGTACGGGTGGAGTGCGTCGTACCGCTGGATGCCCACCGAAACCGGGCCCTGCCCGGCCTGCCCGCCAGCACCTGCCTGCCCTCGATGATATGCGGCTTCACCCCCTTGGCGTCGGTGAAGCGGGATCGGTTGTCACCGATCTCGGCGAACACCCGGGCGCCGCTGTGTTCTCCTCCGTCTACGAGGTCATCCGGGTCGCCGCCGAGGAAGGCATCAAGGCCGAAATCCAGAAAGACGGTCCGCTGCACGTGGCCACCAACGCCGCGCAGGAGCGACGGCTGCGTGAACGGCTGCCGATGCTGCGCGCCGAGGGCTGGGGCACGGACGACCCGATCGAACTCGACGGCGACCAGCTCGCCGACCGGGTCCGCGTCGCCGACGCCCGCGGCGCCCACTGGAGCCCGCACTGCGCCCGCATCCACCGGCCAAGTTGGTGAGGTTCTCGCGGGAACCGGGCGAGGCGGAATGGCGGAATGCTTCGCCGTGTGTTCCGGAGTTGCATGGCCCGGCACCGTGCGGCCTTTCCGCCTCCGGCGACGGTCCGTGTCAACGCGGTGGCCACGCGATCCGGGCCGCCTCGTTACGGCCGGGGCGGCGCATATGGCCGCAGCTCCGCCGCCAGCCGGTCGGGCCGTCCGGTGTCGGCGTCGGCCGATGCGGAGGGGGCGTCGACCAGTTCCGCCGTCATGAGAGCGGTCGCGGTCGACTGCGGGGCGGTGCTCGCGCTGGCGGCGGCCATCAGCCGGGCGGTCGACGGGGCGCTGGCCTCCGGGGGTATCACCAGGAGATCCCAGCGGCCCGACGTTCCGGACAGCAGCAGGATCTTGTGCGGGTCCAGCTCCGTGGTGAACCAACCGACCTTGACCACATGGCCGTTGACGAAAATCCGTTGCGGGATGATCGGCCAGTAGCGGGGGTTGACGGCGATACGGGTGATCCGCCCCCACAGCGGGTCCAGTACGTCGGCCAGCGCGGGGAGTTCGTGGCTCAGGTCACGGGAGCGGGGCCACCAGGCGCCGTCCAGCTCGACCTGTCCCGGGGAGGGGCTCACGGGTTTGAGGGCGAGGCGTGCGGTCGGGGCCCTGAAGGGCACGGCGCGCGGCGAGGGATGTTCGGTGATCGCGGACATCGTGCGAACCCGTCTCCGAACCCCTGCGCGTGAGCAGTTGCCCGGTGCCGTTGCTCACCAGGAACGACACCGGTATCGGGGCCGGTGCGCGAAGTGCTCCCGATGGGTTCACGCTACTCCCCGAAGAGGCCGAATGGACCGCTCCCGGAGATCCCCTCACTTCCGGCGGCCGTCCTTGCCCGAGGAGCGGCTGGTCTGCAGCCAGGACCGCGCCGGTTCTGCCGCGCTGGTGGTGTCTACAGTGAGCTCGAGGCGGGTCCCTCCCTCGGCATCCGCGGGATAGCTGCGCTGTTCTGTCGTGGCGAAGCAGTGACGGAGAACCTCCGCGACCCGGCGAGCGACCTCGGGGGAGGCGGCGACGATACGTACGTCGGCGTGTCCGTCGGGGGGAGTTTCCGTAGGCTGCATGACGACCTCGTCGTTCCCGCATGTGCATGGATCCGTGGACTGGATCTTTCACCCTACTCCGGCCCGTGTGACCAGCGAGCTTTCCGACTGCTGCGGGCCGCGGAGTACCGTGGAACGAGTAAGAGCTCGCGTAGATAGGCGCAGTGGAGCACCCCGGGAGTGGAACAGGCACAGGGCCTAGTGATCATGGAGTTGCGACGCTCTGTGATCGGGAGACCTGTGCCTCTACTGCCACTATGGCTGACTGAACCCTCTGGGACCAATTCGCGGCGCTGCTGCCCCAGCGGCCGGTCTACAATGCCCACACACTGGGCTGCCACCGCCCGCGGATCAGCGACCGGATCATCTTCGACAAGCTGCTCCAGCTCCTCCGCTTCGGCTGCTCCTACCAAGCCATAGCGGACACCACCTGCTCAGCCACCACGATCCGCAACCGCCGTGATGAGTGGATCCGACTGGGCGTCTTCGCCCAGCTGCGGCACATTGCCTTGGAGACGTACGACCGAATCGTCGGCCTCGTCCTGGACCAGATCGCCATCGACGGCTCGATCACCAAAGCACCCGGAGGCGGAGAAGCCGCCGGACGCTCACCGGTCGACCGAGGCAAGCAGGGCCTCAAGCGCTCATGTATGACGGACGGTTATGGAATTCCGCTGGGCCGGGTCCTGGCCGGAGCCAACTGCCATGACTCGCCGCTGCTCGCCCCGACCCTGGACCTGCTGGACGACCTCGACCCGCTGCCCGACGACATCACGGTGCACCTGGACGCCGGCTACGACTCGGGCAAAACCCGCACCGCCCTCGACGCACGCGGACTGCGAGGCCGGATCGCACACAAGGGCGAGAAGGCCCCCATCCAGGCCACCCAGCGCTGGCACGTAGAGCGCACCCATGCCTGGCAGAACGCCTTCTACCGGCTCGCGCACTGCTACGAACGCCGCACCAGCGTCATCAACGCCTTCCTCGACCTTGCGGACGCCGTCATCACCGTCCGTAGCACCATCCGCCGCGCCTGGACCACCTACCGCTGGGACTACCGCCCCGCCCGACGACCATGACACCACGCCTATCTGCGCGAGCTCTAAGTCACTCCGTATTCCTCGCAGACAGGCGAGTGTCATGTCCGACTCCGGTTCCCCGCGTGTGATCAGGCTCCTGCCGGACGCCGTCCACCAGGCGGTGAAGCCGGGGACGACTGTCGTACGGCTACAGACCACGCATGACCGGCGGGGCGTTCTCGACGGGGCGTGGTGGCCGTGCTCCCGTGATATCGCAGCCGAGCTTCCCGCCCTGATCTCCGCACTGACCGAGTACCTCGGGCCGCTCATGCGCGTCGGCCTGGACGCCGGAGCCTGGGACGCGCTGCCGACGCGACTGCTCGTCGACGACCGCGTCGTCCATATCGACTCCTTCCCGGTCGGCGACGACACCGTCCTCGTCACCAGGGGCGATCAGGACTACTTCTCCCTCCTTGTCATCCCGCCGCACGCGACGCCTGAGGCGGCACGCACCGCGATGGCTGATGCCGTCCGCGCCGACAACATCACGCGAGCCGAACAGATCCTCATCGACACCGGTACCGACCGGGTAGCGCCGAAGACTTGACGCCGGTCAGCTAAGGCAGCCATCGTGCCAGTCGGGTGCCGGCGCCGGGATGAACGTGCTGTCGAAGGCGCCCGGCGATGATCGGTGCCGCGAACGGGTCCGTACAACATCGGCAACTCTGTCCGCGCTGGGCAGCGCAGTCCGCACCGGACCGCTCGCCGCACGCCTTGACCCCCGCCCGGACACACAAGATCAACATCGAGGCTTCTTCACAGCCTCTCGCGCCTGACCGTCCGCCCCGGCAACCATGAGCAGTTCCGCGGCCTCCTCGGTCGTATTCGGTGGCACGACCGTCAGGTCCCAGCGCCCCTGGCCGGGCGCGAGAAGGACGATGGTGTGCGCGGCGGATGCCGTGAGGGTCCTGTGCAGCCTTACGACCTGGTTGGAGACGAGCATCCGGCCGGGCACCGCAGACCAGGTCGCCCCGTTGACCGTGACGCTGGTGATATGGCCCCACGCGCGCGGTAACCCGGCGAGCAGTCGGGGTAGTTCGGCGAGCAGGTCGTATGAACGGGGCCACCACGCTCCATCGATGGCGCGGGGCATGCCGCCGCGAGGTGCCAGGCGCAGGCGCAGGAGGGGATGGGACGGAAGCGGGGGTTGTAGTGCGGTGGTCATGAGAGCTCCTGCCAACTGCCGTACATGGACGAATGGTTGATGTCAGCGCGGCGGGCGGCGACGCGGGCCGGACTCGGCCGACGGACGTCGTGCACCCAGCCGAGGCGTTCGAGGAGGCGGATGACGGCGGCCGATGGCGCGAGCCGGCCGCGGTCGACCCCGTGGCGGGCGCTGGTGAGGTCAGCGTGGTGGCGGTTGTGCCCGCTCTCGCCGAACGAGAGCAGGGCGAGGGCGAGGAGGCACAGCGCCAGGAAGGGGGACGTCCCTTTCGTAGCCCTGGGGCAGCGGGACGGTATGACCGTCGTGGACGTGGTCGGACTGAGAAGCCGTTATCAAAGCGCTCTTGCGGTGTGAGGGTCGGACGGGGGTTCGGGCCTGCTCCCGTTCGGTTGATCGCCAGCCGGCCCGCGCATGAGGGAGGGGCCTCCTGCACAGCTCGGAGATGTCGAGTCCACGAGCACCAGGAGGCCCCAGGTGTCACAGTCTTCCGCGGCAACGGCGCCGACGTCCAACTCCGGCGTGTCGCCCTGTGATTGTCTTGCGCACCGGTTCGGCAACGCCGCCGACCACGGCGACCGTGAGCGCTGCTATCCCAGCGACCTGACCGACGCGGAGTGGGCCGCTGTCCGCGACGCGCTGCCGATGCCGCGCTGGCTGGAGGGTAGGGGAGGCCGGCCGGAGTCCTACTGCCACCGCACCATGCTCGATGCCGTGTTCTACCTGGTCGACAGCGGCATCAAGTGGCGCGCGATGCCCTGCGACTTCCCCGTCTGGCAGGCCGTCTACCGCTTCTTCCGCCGCTACCTGGCCCAGGGCCTGCTGAGCGAGCTGCACGACCGGCTGCGCCGCAGGGTGCGCGTGCAGGAGGGCCGCGACCCGGAGCCCAGCGCGGGGATCATCGACTCCCAGTCGGTCAAGGCCGACGCCGTCGTGGGCGCCGACTCACGCGGCTTCGACGGCGGCAAGAAGATCAACGGACGCAAGCGCCACCTGGTGGTCGACTGCCTCGGACTGCTGCTGGCTGTGATGGTCACCGCCGCCTCGGTCACCGACCGCGACGCCGCGAACGCACTGCTGCCGCGAACGCGGGCCCGGTACTTCCGCCTAAAGTTGATCTGGGCCGACGGCAGCTACAGCGGCGCCCTGGTGAAATGGGCCGCGGCCGCACTGAAGCTGGTCCTGGAGGTGGTCAAGCGCGCCGAGAACACGGTGGGGTTCACGGTACTGCCACGCCGCTGGGTGATCGAGCGCACCAACGGGTGGCTGCTGCGCACCCGCCGCCTGGCCCGCGACTACGAGCGCACCACCGAGGTCGCCGAGGCGATGGTCTACTGGTCGATGACCGCGCTCATGACCCGCCGCCTGGCCGGGCGACGGCGCTGAACCGGCCGTCCGCCTCCTTGGCCAGCCAGCCGCGCTCGGCCATCCGCCGCGCCTTGGCCCGCACCCGCTCCACCCCGGCCGCCGAGGTCTCCCACTCCAACCGGCCAGCGATCTGACGGCAGTTCAGCGGCCCGGCTCCCTCCCGCGATGCCGCCTCGAGCGCACCGATGATCCGCTCGTAGTCCGCCGCAAGCACCGTCGGCCCAAGCCCCGGCCGCCACTCGGGCACGATCGTGCCCGGCGCCGCACCGGCGGTCCGCACCCCGCCGTCCGGCGGCGGATCATCCTCCGCGCGCGCCTCGGCCAGCGCCGCCGCGAACTCCTCCTTCGCGATCACAGCCCGCTCGCAGGCCCGCTCGGCCTCGGCGAGCGCAGCCGCAGCGCGCTCCGCCTCCCCGCGGCACTCCTCAAGTCGCTGACGCGCACTCAGCTCCCGGTCCTCCAGCAGCCCCATAGGCGACGGCATCCGGCCCTCCAGCGATGCGACGACACAACGCCGATATCCCTGCCACCCACCCGCCGACACCAAGCCCGACCAGCGGAAATCAAACAATCACGCCCGGATTGATAACGGCTTCTGAGCGGCACACGTGACTCCTCGGCCTGGATGCGGATGGCGCGGCCGGGCTCACGGGCTGCCCTGTGAGGACGGGTGGCGTGGTGCGGAAGGAGGGTGGGCCGGTAGACCCGAACACGAGGCGACGACCCGGGGCGGGCCAGTCCCAGTTCCGGCATACGGAAAGTCCTCGTGCTTCCGGGGCCATACTCCCGCCCGTGTCACAACCGCGTGTGTTCGCAAGCGGCATCGCGTTGACGCGGGCCGACACCGGGCGTTGATCGGCTGCACGGCTGAGGGCCATGCCGCTCCGCACATCCGGCACGACGCGCAGGAAAGCGCACTTGATGATGTACGAGCAGACGCGCGCCCCACAGTCAGCGGACCAGCCCTGCGGCGTCACAGGATGCCGCGCCCCGGATCCGGGACCGCTGTTCCCGTCGGACGAGCAGGACAAGATCGCCGAGTGTCTCGGAGGTCTACGGACGAGCCGGATTCGCACTCCTCCGCGAGGTGCCCGCCACGCGGCGGCTCGGACAGTGGTCGGAGGACGGCTGAGCACCGGATGCCCTGCCGCTACGGCCGCGACGCCGCCCAGGTCTGGGTCTCCTCGTGGGCGTGCGGGTACTTTGCGGTGCGGTGCTGGAAAGCGAGCACCTTGGGGTTTTGGACGACGCCACGGCGGATCTCGATGGCGTGCCGGATCGTGTCGTCGGTGTCCCAGCCGTCGGGGCCCTGGAGCACGACGTCCAGATAGGGCAGAAGGGCCTCGCTGTTCTCCCAGGTCGCGGAGTTCCACAGGTATGAGGGGCTGTGGTCCACCGCGTAGTACCTGACGTGGTCGCCGACGGTGAACATCGGGTCGTTGAAGGTGGTGGGCCGGGCCCAGTCGAAGCCCATGCCCTCGTCGCAGGAGACGTCGATGACCAGGGTGCCCGGGGCCAGCTTGGGCAGGTCCTCGTCTATCAGGAACATCAGCGGCGCGGCGGGGTCCTGCAGCACACAGTTGACGATGATGTTGTGCCCGGCGAGGAACTCGGCCAGCGGCAGCGGGCCGTCCTCGGTGAGGGCGATGCTGCGTCGCGGGTCGAGGGTGTCGTCGGCCTTGTCGTGGTCGAAGTGGACGATCCGCGCGGAGTAGATGGGGGAGCTGACGGCGGTGACGCCACGCGCGGTGAGCACGTCCACGTCGTGCACGCCCAGGGCGCTGAGCGCGGTCACCGCCCCGCGGGCGGTCGCGCCGAAGCCGATGACGACGGCACGCTGCCGCCGCCCGTAGTCGCCTCTCACGCCAATCAGCTGCATGGCGTGCAGGACCGAGGAGTACCCGGCCAGCTCGTTGTTCTTGTGGAAGACGTGCAAGTTGAAGGCGCCGCTGCGGGTCCAGTGGTTCATCGCTTCGAAGGCGATCAAAGTCAGCCGCCGGTCGATGGCGGTCTGGGTGAGCCTCTCGTCCTGGACACAGTGCGGCCAGCCCCACAGGACCTGACCCTCGCGTAGTTCCGCCAGGTCCTCGTGGAGCGGTTTGGCCAGCAGGATGACATCGCAGTCGGCGATGAGTTCCTCGCGCGTGCGGAAGCCCGCGATGAGCGGGGCGAGTCTGCTGTCCGGGACGCCGAAATGCTCTCCGTAGTTTTCCTGGAGGTAGATGCGCCTGCGGAGACCGGCGTCGATGCGGCCGAAATGAGCGGGGTGAACGGGCAGACGATGCTCGTTTTCCTTGCGGGTCTGCGACATGATTCCGAGCGTGAGCTGCTGCAAAATTCCCCTTTGGTTGCTCCCTGTCTAGCACACCGGGGCAATCCGGCAGCCGGTCGCGACGGGCGGGGCCAGGGGGGAGCCGGGTCCGGGCGACATACGCGTGGCCCCGTGCGCTTCCGGGCGGCGGCATCCGTCTCTGCGGCGATCGGGTCGCACGGTGCTGGTCAGCTCTGTCGGGTGCGGCCTCGGTCGCGCGGGCCTGAAGGGCGCTACGGCCCGACGACAAAAAGCAATTCCCGTGAGAACGCGTGCCGGAGGACGTCCGGCACCACGCAGATGAGAAGGCCGATTGGGCTGTCCCGCTGTTCTCCCATCCCGCCAAGCCCGTCGGCGAATACGGGTCACGTCCCCTGTGATGGTGTAGGCGATCAATCGTCCGTAGCGTTCGGAGTGTTGGGGAGTGCATGGGTGGTGTGGTCGGCGTGTTCGGCGGCGTAGATGGCCGTCATGCTGCCTTCGGACAGGTAACGGCGGGGGAAGGCGATCCATTCGTCGTGCATTTCGCTGAGCACGGCGGTGACCAGCCGCCCGCGCACACCCGCACGGTGATCGCCTACACCATCACGCGGGACGCCATCCGAATACGACGTCACCGACGTGCGCAACGTCGACCCCCGCTGGCAGCCCGACAACTTCGAGAAGAACGTCGAGGTAGTGGGCAAGCTCGGCGACCTGGCCGCGACCAAGGGCGTCACCGTCTCCCAGCTGGCCCTGGCCAGGCTGCTCACCCGGGGCGATCACGTCGTGCCGATCCCCGGCGCCCTCAGCCTCCAGCGCATCGAAAAGAACGCCGCCGCCCTTCCTTACGAACACCACCCGGGGCCTCGGCCCGAGGGCCCCGGCAGCCCAGCGCACCTGCTACCCGGAGTCAACAGGCGAATCCGTCACCGCACGAAACCACAGACCAGGACAACGATCAGACTCGGAACAATGTCCTGCTCCACTGCCTAACCCTGCGGGGCGGCCCGTCGCGCTGCCAAGTATTCGGACCAGTTCCCGCCGGCGAGGGTGGCCCAGCGTTCGGCTGTCTTGGGGTGGATGCCGAGCAGGTCGGCGATGACCATGGGCGGCAGGTCTACCAGGGCGGGTCTATCAGGAATTAGGCTCTGGCCCGTAGTCGGTGGTGACGCCGGGTAGCGGTCAGGGTAGGAGGATGCGGTGGCGGAGGAGGCCGGATCCGGCTCGTCCGTGCATCTGTCGCATGATCCTCTTGGTGCGGGTGTTGACGCCTTCGGTGCGGCCGTTGTGGCAGGGCAAGGTGAGGCCGGCGTTCACGGCGGGCCGGTCGATTTCGAGGCCGTTGGTGAAGCTGCGCAGGCGGGGGCAGGTTGACGGCGCGGACGGCCGTGATCCAGGCGGTGAGTTTCGCGTCGTTGCCCGCGGCCGGTTTCAGCAGGGTTGCGAAGCCGCGTATGAGATCGGCG
>NZ_JBSGBN010000153.1:0-22695 GCF_053601275.1 Streptomyces sp. NPDC004752
TCGGCCAGATGAGCCCGAACGCCTTCGAACAACGATCAGTTACTCTGACCACTGCCGCATAACAACCGGTGTCCACGATCCCGGGTCAAGCCCCCCAGCGTGGTGTCCACCGGCGTCCACGCACCGCCCTTACGAACCCGCTCCACCACCACGGAGGACTCTGCCGTGAATGTGCCGTCCGGGTTTGCGAAGACCTGGTTCGTCTCCGACGTCAGGCCCTGCACCTCCACCCGCTGCCCGGTCTCGGCCGCCTTGCGTGAAGCCTTCAGCTCCGCCGACGCCTCTGGAAGGGCGTCGTCCTCCCAGAACGCCTTGCCCTTTGCCGCCTCATCCGCCGGCAGCGCAGAGGCCACACCGGCGTTCGCCTCGACACCATCGTCACCCTCAGCCGCACCTGCCGGAGCGCCGCCTAACAAGCCCCCGAGTACGGCCACTGACAGTGCGGCCCCGATCGCACCTGAGACGGGCCGGCGCCATCGACGCCAATAATGCCCAACTCCCATATCCGCAACCCCTACTGCCTCCAGAAACGTACAAGTCACGGCAAGTTAAAGATTGGATGAGGAAGTGATCAAGACTAGGAAATCCACCCATGCGGGCAGTTCTCACAAAAAAACTGACACCCATTCATGTGTGTCACTCCTCACATCAATTCTGCACAACCATTACTAATCTTTCACGTCGCAAACACCGCCTAGACCCCGGATGACCGCCTCGTCACCGTAGGTGGCACGGTTGGCCCGGACGTTGGCGAAGAGGGAGTCGGTCCGGTACACCTGCGGGGTCGGAGCGTCCGGCTGCAGCTTCTTGACGTGCGTGACGTACCCGCCGAGCACCCGCTGTTCGAGCGCCTTCGCGCCGAGCATGTGGTACGGCACCAGCAGGAACCGCTTGCCGTCCGTGGTCAGCCACTCGTGCTTGGTCAGCGCCGGGTCGAACTCGGTACGGGCACGAGCAGCCGGGTCGCCACTGAGCAGCGCGTACAGCACGGCCATGAAGTGCGACTTACCGGAACCGAACGAGCCGTGCAGGTACGCCGCCTTGGAGCGGCGCCCGTCGAGCGAGGCCTTGATGAGCGCGAGCGCCTCATCGAAGTTCTCCAGCAACCGCTCGGTGACGACGTAGTCCTTGAGCGCTGCCTGGGCGCCCTCGGGCGTCGTCGCCTCGGCGAGGGACAGCTCGAAGTCCGAGGTGGAGATGTTCTCCTTGATGTCGATGACATCGCGGAGGAGGGGCGGCTGGGCCATTGCGGGGCTCGCTCTCCCTGACAGTGTTCGGTGCTGCTGGTCGTACTCGATGCGGTGCGGGGCTGCCTCGCCGACCCGGAGCCGGGTACCGGTCCAGGCCGCAGGAGAGGACCCGGACGTACGGGTGGGCGGTGCGACGTGCCGTGGGGACCACAGCCCCGGAACGCCTTGCGGGCACGAGAGACCATGCGATCCGGAACGCACTGTCGCGCGTCCCTGTCTCATCCGCCGGGCGGCTGCGGTGGGTGCCATCGCCCCGATCGGTACTCGTCCAGCAGCCGACGGCTCGCGACCGTGAAAGGATGCCGCGGGCCCAGGCCGCGTTCCCGCCGTGCGACGACATCGGCCATCAGCTCGATCCCTGCATCCGTGTGGCCGAGCGCGGACCGGGTCCGGGAGAAGAGCTGCCGGGCTGCGAGCACGATCGGGTACTCGGGGCCGAAGCGCCGTACATACGCGTCGGCGACCAGCCGGATCTCCTCGTCGGCCTCGTCAAAACGGCCCAGGAGGTACAGCGCCCAGGCGTGGTTGTGCCCGGCGCCGAGCGTCACCGTGTGATCGGGGCCGAGGAGCCGGGCACATTCCGACGGCAGCGAAAGCAACGCGCCGTCTTCTTCGGCAACCACCTCGGAGGCAGGCAGCATCTCCAGCAGACTGGCGCGGGCGCGCAGGGTCAGTGGGTGCGCGGGGCCCAATGTCGTTCGCCGGCCGTTGACTACAGCCCGGAGAAGTGCGAGTGATTCCTCGCGTCTGCCGAGATTCGCCCACACGAGCTGAAGGCCGTAAGAAGTGTCCAGGGTGTCGGGGTCGTCGGCCCCGAACAGGCACTCCTGCGTGGTGCGGACACCGCGGAGCACCGACTCGGCTTCGGCGTACCTGCCCAGCCGGAACAGTGCCCGGCCGGTTCTGGAACGGGCGGACAGGACCAGCCGGTCGTCCCGGCCGAGCAGTCGCTGAGCGAGGTCCGCCGCGGTGCGGGAGGTCTCCCAGGCGGAGAGGTAGTCCCCGGTCCGGTGCAGGGCGACCGTAAGGCGCGTCGCGACGGCCAGGGCGTCGGCGGCGGCCGAGGGCTCACCGATATGTCGCACCGGGGTGAGCACATGAGGCACCAGCAGTCGCAGGTGCGGATCGTGCGGGCCCGCGTCGGGTACCCGAGGAACGGCCGCGTCGAGCAGTTGGACGGCGGTGGTGTCGAGCGCAGGCAGCAGGTCTACGGGGGTCGCCGCGCGGACACTGTCGAGCAGCACTCCATGGCTCTGTACGCAGCGCGCGCCGGCGAGGTCGACCAGCTCGGTCAGCGACTGGTCGAGAAGGGCTCTCAGGGCTGTCTCGGTACGGGCCTGGGGAAGGACGTCGTTGATGTCGGCTTGGTTGAGGAGGCTGAGCGGCAGGGGCTCGGCGGCGAACCGGGCCAGCAGCCTGAGCAGCATCGCCGCTTCGGGCAGCCCACGTGCCTCGAAGGTGTCGAGTGTCAGCTGCCAGGTCAAGCCGACCAGGTGCCGCGGGTCCGGTCCGGACAACGCGTCGGCTCCCCGGTCGATCAGCTGGACCCGTTCGTCTCCGTCGAGGTGGTGTCCGTAGGCGTCCATCGTCCAGGGGTCGAGCACTTGGTGGGAGAGGAAGCCGCCGGCCAGGGTGAGGGCGAGAGGCAGCCGCCCGAGCCGGTCCGCGATCTGCGCCGCCTGCTCGGGTGTACCGCTGTCCGGGGCAAGGTCGCACAGCACCAACGCCGCATCCTCACGCGGCAGTACGCCGATGTGCTGCAGTTCGGCGCCCGGCCACCAGCGGGCCGCGGCGCGCCGCGTGGTCACCAGGACGATGCCGCGGGGGCTGGTGCGCAGCCAGCTGCCGTCCCGCAGGATCTCCGGCTCATCGGCGTTGTCGAGGACCAGGAGCCAGGGCTCGGCGGAGCGGTCGAGATACCGCCAGACGAGATCCGCCGCGGGGCGGAGGCCATTGCGGGCAGCCAGCAGTTCGCCGTCGCCCGCCCCTCGGTCGGCGGCCACGGCCAGCATGCCTCCGCGCAGGCCGGCACGGTCGGCGGCGTTGACCCACAGAGCCACCCGGCCCTGTTCGTCGGCGATCTCCTGGAAGAGGGTGCACGCGACCGCCGTCTTGCCCGATCCGCCCATGCCGTGCAGCACATAGACCTCGCCACCGCGCTCTGCCTCGACACTCGCCCGCAGGCGTTCCATCACCTCGTTGCGGTCACGCAGTACGACGGGAGGCCGCCCCACTGCGGGGCGGCGCACCGAGTCCGGGCCACCGGGCGCCGGTCCGTCACCGCCGTAATGGTGATGCTCGGTGATGTGCTGGTCCCCCGATGCCTGGTAGACACGCCCCTGGTCCTCGGCGTGACCGTCCATTCCGCCCGTCATCGCTCGGTGATGTGCTGGTCTCGTCCGGCCTGGTAGACCCGGCCCTGACCGGACGCGGTGGCGTGCTGGGTGATCTGCCGGGCGGCCGAGCCGCCGGGATCGAGTTCGTCCAGCAGCCTGCGTAGTTCGTCTCCGGCGGCGGGCCGGGCGACGAGCAGGCGCCGTACCATCCCCTGCCACTGCGCACGCAGTTCGTCCAAGGTCTCGTGGTCGTCGGCCGCCGTGGCGGCCAGGACGTCCTCGCGAGCCGCCTCCAACTCGGCGGCCACGGTCTCGGCACGCTCGGGTTGCACGCGGCGCCAGAGCTGGACGAGCCCGTCCCGCGTGCGGTGCCAGGCGTCGGCCGCCATCAACGTGACCAAGGCGGTCCCCGCGCTCTGTGCGAGCGAGGTCACTTCCGGATCCACTTCCACCCCTCCATTCGCCAATTTCCCTACAGCACAGAAAAACGTCCCAGAAAAAACGTCCCACCTGCCAGGCGTTTACAAGATTTTCTTCCCGATCAATATCGTCTCACCCCTGAACTGAACCAGACAAGGAGGAATCAATCCACGCCATTACCCCCACCACCCCGCACCTGACACATGGTCAGACCCTCCTGGCGTACGCTACAGTGAAACGATCCGACCGATCGAGGGGGCGACGAAGATGGCCAGGCCATGGGAAGCCGATCCGGACACCAGTTTCAAAAAGCGCTTAGGGAAATCACCCCAGGAACTCGGGAACACAACCGGAACTCCTGACTGCCCGGACATCTGGGAACTCGCCAACGGAGACATCGCCGTAATCGGCCGGGACCTCACCCAGTCACTCGGCAAGAATCTGCCCGACGGGGTCTCGATCGGCGCGGATGAACGCCTCGTCGTCATCCCACGAAACATGATCGTCGCAGCGAAGCCGGATATCCCCAGTGTTTGATTCCTTCCCCGCCGGCATCTCCGAGCGCATGGATCGCCCCACGTATCACGAGGACTTCGGCCGGGCCTACAGCAGCGGCATCGGCTTCCTGAACAAGCTCGAACGCGGACAGCACTTCAAGGAGCGCGGCTTCGCCAGCTGGGAGGCTTTCGCCGACGGCGACTGGACGCGAGCATTGTCCCTGGCCGCGGAGCGGCGCGACGACTACGCGCAGGAACTCCAGAAAGCGGAACGGCTGGGAATTTCGCATCGCCGCCTTCGTGTCGTGGAATTCCCCGTCACACCGTACGTGCAATGGGAGCTGTTCGTGCTTCGCGTGCGGGTGGATGAGGGCGACGACATCAAAGTGCTCGACGCCCGGAAAATCAGGGACATCGAGAAGGATCGTCCGGCTCCCGAGGTGGTCATTCTGGGGGACGTCGTGATGTATGAAGTCGTTTACGACGACGACGGGAACGCGGCGGGCGCCAACCGTTTCACGGAACGGGAAATAATCCGGGAAACCTCTAGTGGATTTGACGCACTTTACGAGCGCGCTGAAGACTTTCACGAGTTCTTCGACCGGGAAATTCTGCCACTCGCCCCGCCCAGAGTCTCCGGCATGTGGACGGGTGCGCCCGGCGCTCGGTGATCAAGTCCGCGAAACGGTCACGACCACGGCCACGTACAGGCCCGGCGCGCGAGCTACGAGGACCGAGGGCGGGCACGTGAGTGGCCCTCGGCAAGCACACGCCTGCCGAGGGCCCCGTTCCTATCAGAGTGCCGCGAACTGGACGAACGCGGTCCAGGCCGTGGGTTGTACGGCCAGTGCGGTACGGGTTGTGTCCTTTGAGTCGCGGACGTGGACCCTGCCGGGGCGGGCGGCGACCTCTACGCATTCACCGCCTTCCTCGCTGCTGTAGCTGCTTCTGTGCCATGTCAACTGGCCTATAAGGGGCTGATGTACGTGCTCGTTCATGGCTCTCCCAGCAACTTCTCTACGTACGCCAATGATTCACGAGGAGTCAGGGCCTGCGCCCGGATGATCCCGTACTTGGCCTCCAGCGCACGGACGCGTTCCCGCTCCGTCTGCAGGCGGCTCACGTTTTGCACCTCGGCGTACGCGATCCTCCGCCCTTCCTTCGTCTCGATCAAGGTGAAGGGACCAGCCATACCAGCGTTCTCCTCACGGTCAAGCGGCATCACCTGGATCTCGATGTTCCGCCGCTCCCCCGTCAGAAGGATGTGCTCAAGCTGGCCACGCAGGGCTTCCCGCCCCCCGATAGGACGCTTTAACACGGCCTCATCGATGACGAAGCTGGCGAGCGGTGCATCACGGCCAGACAAGACCTCCTGCCGGGCCAGGCGCGCGGACACTCGCTGTTGGATCAGCTCGTCATCCATGGGCGGCCGCATCATCATGAAGATGGCGCGCGCATACTCCTCCGTCTGCAAGAGCCCAGGGACTGCCTGGTTCGCGTACAGATGCAGCTCAACGGCCTCCGCCTCCAACCGCGCCGCATCCCGAAAGAACGCCGGATACTGGGCCCGAGCCACCTCCTCCTTCCCCGCGCTCAACACCCCACCCGCCCCCAGCACCTCATCCGCCTGGTCGATAAACTTCGGCGGCGGAATGCGTCTGCCCTGCTCGAAGGACGCGATCGTCGAGGCCGAGTACCCGGTCAGCGACCCGAGCCTCACGCGGTCCATCCCGGCCCGCTCCCGGAACAGCTTCAGCTGCCGCCCGAACACCCACAACATGCCTGTCCCGACCTCATACTCCGGCTGCTGAACCTCGTCGTCCACGCCGCAGCTCCTCCCGTACGACATCACGGTCACCGGACTCCGCCCGCCCAACGCACGGCCCTGGATCCGGTCACGCCAACACCGCGTACAAGCGCCGCCGCCCGCGTGTACAGCCCGCACCCGTCAGCACGTCGCTCCTGGTCAACGCTACGCAGAGTCCGCAACCGTTGCCCCCATGAAGTCAGCAACTCCCCCGAACGGGCATATGCCACAGCGTCTCGCACCCGAACGCGAGTTCACCATGCGCTTCACCTCGACCCCACGCGGTGCCCGCCTCGCCCGCCGACTGGTCTCGCACCGTCTGAACGACTGGGGCCACCCGTACACAACCCCGGTCAATGAATCCCTCACCCTCATCACGGCCGAGCTCAGCGCCAACGCCGTACGACACGGTCACGTTCCCGGCCGGGACTTCCATGTCCAACTCACCCTGGCCGAGGGCACCTTCCGCATCGAGGTGACCGACACCCGTGCCGAGAAACAGCCGTCGCCCACTCCCCCGACCTCCGACTCCCTGTCCGAGTCAGGCCGTGGCCTCCACCTCGTCGCCGCCCTCGCGGACAACTGGGGCGTCACCCCTCGCCCGGCCGCCCCCGGCAAAACGGTGTGGGCGGAGCTGCGCGTACCGACCGGAGGCCGCTCGCACGCCCACCCGGCGGCCCCTCGTCCGGCAGACTCGGCATCGGCGGATGCGCGAACGCCGCGGCCTGGAGTCGATCCGCGAGAAGCAGCATCGGCATCCGCAAGAGCGACGCGCAGTCGAACTCCGACTCGGTGACCGTGACCCACCGGCCTTCCCGCATGCCTGTCCCCACTCGTCGTTCCTCCAGGTGTTCTTCCCGCCGAAGCAGCACTGACCGGAAACGCTTTCGCTCCACCTGGGCGTACCTAGGCTTGCTCTTCCTCATGTGCCTCGGTTCGGCACATGTCATGACGATGAGCCGATCACCTCGGGGGTGGAGATGGCGCAGGAGTCGACCCGTCCGTATCCGGTGGGCGAGTTGCTGGCCGCGGTCCGGCTGGAGGTCGCCGCCGAGCTGCGCAGCGACGGCAAGGCCGAGCAGAAGGTGCCCCTGTCGAAGGGCCGCCGTACTTCGCACTCCGAGGCGCGGCACGAGTACCTGTTCCAGTGCCGCAAGTGGCAGGACGGCCTCGACGGCAAGCCCGTGCTGGTCCGGCCGTCCCGCTCCACCGGTGACTGGGCGCCGGCCGAGGCCAAGCGGCTTCCGGACGGCGGTGTGCGCCTGACCACCGCCGTGGACCTGGGCGACTCGCCCGCGAACGTGCAGATCCGCGAGGACGACGCAGCCGGTTGGCGCACGCTCGCCGAACGCCTGGAAGCAGTGGGGCAGCCGGAACACCCTGTGCGTGTGGAGAGCGCCGGGTGGATGGTCGGCCGGGGCAGCCCGCGGCTCGGCAGCGACCGCTCGATGGCCCGGTGGGTGGCCGACTGGGCGTCCCTGCAGCTCAATTCCGGACAACGTCAGGCGGTCTCCCAGGCTCTCGCCAGCGAGGTCACCTTCCTGTGGGGGCCGCCCGGCACCGGCAAGACCGATGTCGTCGGACACATCGTCGAGGGAAGTTACCGGCAGGACCTCACGGTTCTCTTCCTGGCACCCACCAAGGTCGCGGTCGACCAGGCCCTGGAGCGGGTCTGCGACCTTCTCTCCGCGGAGACCGGCTTCCCCGACGGGCTCGTGCAGCGCGCCGGAGACATCACGGTCCCGTCACTGCGGGACAGGTACGGCGAGCAGGTGGATCCCGACCGGATCGCCGCGCGGCTCTCCGCGACGCTGGACGCCACGCTCATCGAACGCGCCGCCGACCTGCGCAGCGCGCAGGCGGGCATCGCCACGCACGACAGGGTGGGCGTCGTCCGTGCCGATCTCGCGACGGCCCAGCAGCAGTACACGCAGTCCGCGCAGAGCCGCGACGCGGCGAACTCAGCCCAGGCCGGCGCCCGCAGAGAGATCGCCGAGCAGACCGCCCTGATCGAGAAGATCGGCGCGCCCCGCGGCCTGTTCGCCGACCGGAAGCAGAAGCAGCTGGACGACGCACGGGTGGCCGTCACCGGAGCCCGTACCCGCCTGGAGTCGATCGCGTCGAACCTCGCCGCTGCCGAACGTGCCGTGCGGCATGCCATGGCGGAAGTGACCCGGCTGCGGTCCGTCCTGTCGGCCGAGGAGGCAAGGGTGTCCGAGCTGCCGAGCCGGGCATCGCTGGTGTCGCAGGCCGACAGGCTGCAGCAGGAGATCAACACACTGGAAGAACAGCGACGGGCGATCAAGGACACGGTCCGTTCGAAGTGTCGGGTCCTCGGTGCGACCGTCGCCAAGGCCGTCCAGTCGCACAAGCTGCTCGACCGGGTCGACGTGGTCGTCATCGACGAGGCGGGGATGGTCGATCTTCCCTCCGCCTGGTATGCGGCAGGTCTCGCCGGGAAGCGGGTCGTCGTGGCGGGCGACTTCCGTCAGCTTCCGGCGGTGACCAAGGGCAGCGGCGACCGCAAGGCGACGCCGGAGGAACGCGACCACGCCCTGCGGTGGTGCGCGCGGGACGTCTTCCACGCTGCGGGCCTGGTAGGGGAGTCCGGATCCGTCCGGCCGGACAATCGGCTCGTGGCGCTGAACACCCAGTACCGGATGCGCGGTCCGATCTGCGATGTGGTCAACACCGTCGCCTATCCGGACGCGCCCCTGTCCACAGGACGGGCAGACGGCTCTCGCGTTCCGTTCAACCCATTGGTCGACGCGCCGGTGATCCTCATCGACACGTCGAAACAGCGGATCGCCGGGCGCGACCACTCCACCAACACGGTGCACGAGGCGGCCGTCCACGAACTCGTGCGCGGCCTGCAGTACGAGGGCGTCCTGCCCGGCCGCAAGGCGGAGGACGTACCCGCCGGGGAACAGGCCACGGACCGACTCGCGGTGATCGCCCCGTACCGCGCGCAGGTACAGGCCCTCAAGAACAGCCTGGCGTACCGCTTCGGGACGTCGTACGAGGGTCTCGTGGACACCGTCCACCGGTTCCAGGGGAGCCAGCGGCCGATCGTCGTCCTCGACACCACGGCCGGATCGGGCAGGTCGCCGGGGTACTTCTTCAAGGGCAGCGGCCTGTCCTCGCACACCTGCCGGCTCCTCAACGTCGCGCTGAGCCGGGCTCAGGACCACCTTGTCGTCCTCGCGGACGTCGAGCATCTGCGTGAGCACCTGCCCGTCGGCAGCGAGGCGCTGCGCATGCTCGATCACCTGGAGGCGAACGCGCAGTGCATGTCCGTGGACCAGCTCATCCCGGTCCGTGACGCCGCCCAGTTGTCGGCCCTGTCCGACGAAGAGCTGGCCCGGCCCGCGTTCTTTCCCGCGGACGAGGTGGCCGCGGCCGTTCAGTGGGACATCACGAGGGCCACCCGCACGATCGAGCTGTATTCACCGTTCCTCGACCGCCAGCCGGTCCGCACCTGGTCGGCCCGTCTTGCGAAGCGGGTGGTGGACGGCGTTCAGGTGACGGTCAGGACCCGGGACCCGCAGGAGCAGACGACCGATGCGGCGGCTGAACGCGTCCGGGAACTGGTCGACGAACTGCGTTCGGTGGGCTGCCAGGTCGAGTTCCGGGAGCGGATGCACGAGAAGGTGCTGATCCTGGACGGGAGTGTGCTGTGGCACGGCTCACTCAATCTGCTGGCCAACAAGGGCCCCACCGACCTGATGATGCGGCTCACGGACCCGGTGGCGTGCGAGCGGGTGGGGCGGGTCATCGAGCGTGCCCGCAAGGAGAGGGCTGCGTGGAACCCGCGGACGACAGGCGCGGGCAAGGCGGGCGGAGCGGGCCGTGCCGACGGAGACCGCCTCTATCTGGAGGTCCCCTACGCGGACAAGGACGAGGCGAAGAAGCGGCTCGGCGCGCGGTGGGATCCCGGCCGCCGGAAGTGGTACGTGGACGCCGCCAAGGTGAGCCGGGAGGAGGCGGCGCGCTGGCTGCCGCCTTCATCATGACGTCCGCCGAGCGGTCGGAGGTGCCACCGGGGGCGATCGGCACACGGCGCTCACCGACGACGGAGAGACCGCCCGCCCGGACATGCCTGACACGGCACCTCGCCGGGCGGCGGCGGTCTTGAACAGCGGCTGCTTGGACACGGGGTCCCAGTCGGTGATCGTCGTCTCGTTCGCAGCCCGGCCGCACTGCGCTCCGGGGCGGTGGCCTGCGGGGGCGTCCCAGTAGCCGTAGTGGAACGGCAGGAACACCATGCCGTCGCGGATACCGGTGATACGCAGTCGGCCGCGTACCGAGCCGCGCGGGTTCGTGACCTCGACCAGGTCCCCTTCCGCCACGTCGTGCCGCAGCGCCTCGGCGGCGGAGGTCTCCACAGGTGGTGTCGGCGACGCGCTCGGTGAGTTCCTCGAAGCCGACGGTGTGCGCTTCGACGAAGTCGCGGTCGATCTGTCCGCTGCGGATAATCTCGTGCAGCAGGGCGTCGAGCAGGGCCACGTTGGTCCCTGCGCGGGGTGCGAGGTGGACGTCCGCGCGGCGGGCGACGGGGGTGGGGCGCGGGTCGACGCACACGAGACGGGGCGGGTCGGGGCCTGCCAGGCGGTCCAGGACTCGCATCCACAGCACCGGCTGGGTCTCGGCCATGTTGTGCCCGAACAGGGCGATGACATCGGCGTGGTCGACGTCCGTGAAGGAGGCGGGCCGGCCGTCGCAGCCGAAGGTTTCCTTCAGCGCCTCGGCCGCCGTGGCCGTGCACAGGCGGGTGTTGCCGTCGAGGTGGTTGGTACCGATCCCGGCGCGAGCGATCACCGACAGCGTGTAGTAGTCCTCCAGGAACAGCTGCCCGCTGGTGTAGAAGCCGATGGAGCCGGGACCGCTCTCCTCCAGCAGTTCCCGGGTCCGGGCGGCGACCTTGTTCATGGCGGTGTCCCAGCCGCACGAAACCAGCCGCCCGCCGTCCCGGACCAGCGGCGTGGTCAGCCGGTCCTCGGCCTGGTTGGCCTGCCAACCGAACAGATCCTTCGGACCCAGCCGGCCGCGGTTCACCCGGTCACCGGGCCGCCCGCGCACCCCGACGATCCGCCCGTCGGTGACCGCGACGTCCATCGCATCACCGTTGGAGTGCAGCAGCGACGCGGCGGGGACCCACCGCTCGACGGCGTCGGCCGTGACGCCGGATTCGAGATACGAGTCGACGCGAGTCGACGCGCACCGGCCACGCTGCGCCGCGGCCGTAAGGGGTGCGGTCGCCCCACGGCTGCGCGATCCGGTCCACCTCGGGCTGCATCAGCCGGCTCCTCAACGGCCGAGGGCGTTCTGCAGCTGCTGTTTGGTCATCGAGGAGCGACCGTCGATGTTGCGCTTCTTCGCCTCCTCGTACAGCTGGTCCCTGGTCGGTCCCTGCGCGCCGCTGTGCGAGCGCTGCCCGCCGCGCTGGGACGCGGACTTGGGGTCACGGGTCGAGGTTTTGCTCGCGGTCTTGGACTCGCCCGACCTCGCCCGCTCCTTGTTGACCGTCCGCGCGGCGATCTCCTTGGCCCGCCCCGCGGACTCGCCGCGGTCTTGGGCGCTCTTCTTGATGTGTTCGTACTGCCGTTCCCGCTTGGAACTCGATCCGGCAGGCATGGCGCTCCTCCTCGTTGTCCTCTCAAATGGTCACGCGGCCGGCGGCTCAAGGGCGATCGGGCGGCTGGTCCGGAGGCACTCCGCCGCCTTCTCCGCCGCCCTTGTTCCCCTTGTCCCTGCCATGGGCATGGCCCTCGCCCGTCTCCTCGACCTGACGTGCCTTGGGCTAGCCACTGTCCTGCGGTGTGGCACCGCCCTTGCGGCTGCGCCGCTGCTGGGGCTGCTGAGGGTTGGACATGTCCGATCCTTTCCCTCTCTTTCCGGGGCGAGGTCAACGTTCGAGTTCCCCGAAGCTGTCGTCCGACCCGTCGGTCATCCCGCTCGGCGTCAGCCAGCGAGCAGGACGTCCCTGACCGCAGTGACGCGCAGCTCCTCCAGCGTGCTCATCTGCCGCTCGGCCCGTGCGATCAGTCCGTCGAGCTCCTGCTCGTCGAAGCGGCCGTCCGCCTCCGCCAGGGCGCGCAGCGTGCGCCAGCCGAGTTCCTTGCCCTTCACCCCCAGCCGGAGG
The DNA here is from genome assembly GCF_053601275.1 of Streptomyces sp. NPDC004752. Taxonomy (NCBI): domain Bacteria; kingdom Bacillati; phylum Actinomycetota; class Actinomycetes; order Kitasatosporales; family Streptomycetaceae; genus Streptomyces; species Streptomyces sp. NPDC004752. Next base: position 12,453 of record NZ_JBSGBN010000153.1, read on the forward strand.
AACTCAAGTTCGATCACCAGCGTCAGAGGTGAACGCCGGAAGAGGCGCCCATTGCTCTTGAGACGCCCCAGTCGCTCGGCCGCGCCGGATGCCGCGACCTTGTAGCGGCGCTTCGGCACGCCGAGGCTCCGCATGATGCACAGCAGGCTCGCACGGTCCTCGGCGATCTCGCCCGCGAGGTGCCGCAGCGGTTCCGCGAACGGTCGGTCGCGATGCGATCGGGCCGCGAACCGGGAGCGCCCGGCTCCGACCGTGGCACCTGCCAGATGGTCGTTGAGGTAGATCCCGAGCAGGTCCGTGCGGACTCTGCGGGTCTGCGGGCGGGTGCCCGGCACCGGTGTCGTCATGGCTCGTGCCCTCGCTTCGTATCGGCGATGGGGCACGAGTACCCATACGGCGTGGTCCAGCTGTACGTCCTGGCCTTCCTGCCGGGTAACGGCGAGACGGCCTACGACCACGCCGCCCAATCCCTCGTCCCGAGCATCGTCGCCGACGCAAGACTGAAGAAGGCCGACAGCCCTGATCACCGCCGAACGCCTCGGCACGTCCTGGCCGACTCCGGACTCGGCGGTGGCTCTGGCCCCTGCCCTTCCCCTCGGACTCAGCGCCCTCACCGGAACCATCGGCATATCGCGCCGAACTGCCGACTGCGACGCTTGACATGCCGATGCGGCATCACAATGGTCCGATTCGGCATTGGCGGCGCGAATTCCGAGTGCCCGACAATCGGTATACGCAGATATTCGCCTTTCCGAAGCGCACCGGCCACCGGCTGTCCCCGCCGTCGGGTGTTATGCGCTTCGCCGTGCGAGTCGTCGCATCCCATCGAGAGCCATTGAGGAAACCCATGAACGAGCAGGACCTGCCCTCCTGGGTGCAGAACTACGTCGACGCCTGCAACCGGCACGATTCGCAGGCAGTTGTCGACATGATGAGCGAGGACGTCCAGGTCGTCGACACCGCTTTCGGTGGCATATTCAAGGGCAAGGAAGCAGTCAAGGCGCTGATCGACGGGATGGACATCGGCCTGTCCAGCGATTACTTCTTCGCTCTGGGGAAGGTCGTGGAATCGGGCGACTCCTACTCGTTCGAGTGGGTCCTTTCCGGCACCCACGACCGCGCCAACATCGAACTGGGGATACCTGCCACCGGAAAGCGGTTCGAGTGCCCCGGCGTCACCATCGGCGTGCGGAGCGACGGACTCATCACCGAGAACCGCGACTATTGGAACTTCGCGGGCTTCCTCATGCAAACCGGCCTCCTACCGCCCCTGGGCTGAACAGCTGACCGGCCCTACTCGGCACCGCAAGCAAATGGGGCGTACACCGGCCCCGAGGGCCCCGTCTCATCGATGGAACCCGCTGCTGACTGACCGGGGCCGACCCGGCACCGGTCATTGTCTGATCATGCTTGCCGAGCAGGCCCGGGGCATCAGTCCGGGCCCGGGCCGAGCACGCGGCGGGAAAACTCGGCGAACTGAAGCAACTCGGGCATGGTCCGGTGCTTGGAGTAGGCCAGAGCGACCATGCGCGGTGCGACGCCTTCCAGGGTCAGGTAGACGACGTCGTCACGGCGGTAGAAGCCGGCCATACCGGCCGGCATGACATAGCACCCGGACCCGAAGGCGACGGTCTGCAGGCATTCCTCGATCGTCGACGGGAACCGTCCGGTGTCCCCCGACGGAGCGACCGGATCGAGCGGGAGGCGCCCGCGCCATTCCGGTACGTCCCGCGGGTCCTGCAGCAAGGTCATGTCGCGCAGGTCCTCTACATGTACCGCCTTGAGTTCCGCGAACGGGTGCTCACTGGACAGCGCCACCACACGGGGCTCCGGGAAGAGCGGGACCACCTCGAACATGCCCTCGGGCAGGGGCAGTCGGACGTAGCAGACGTCGACCCGACCGTCGAGCAGGAAGTCGACCTGGTCGGTGATCGAGGTGTGGACGACATCGATGTCGAGTTGCGGCGCCATCCGGGCGAACTCCCGCACGATGGGGGTGACGTTGACACCCGGCATGAAGCCGATGGTGAACTGGTTCACTTCTCGGCTCGCCGCGCGCACCCGCTGCTGCACCGCCTGCGCCATTGCCAGCATCGGCCGAGCGTCCTCCAGCAACTGGTGCCCCGCCCGCGTCAGTGCGGTGCCTTGCCGGTCGCGCTGGAAGAGGACCACGCCCAGATCCTCCTCCAGCGCCCGGATCTGACGGCTGAGCGCCGGCTGCGTCATGTAGAGGCGGCTCGCCGCCCGCACGAAGCTGCACTCCTCCGCCACGGCAACGAAGTAGCGAACCCGGCGTAATTCGAGGTCCATGAGGCTCATCGTAATCGAACAGATGGGTGGTGGTGGGGGCCCGGCCAGATCCACCGATGTCAGGACCGGTTGCGCCAGCTGAGCGAATAGGCTGCCTGGCGGGCACGCATCAATTCTCCGAGAGGTCGATGCTCCGTTGCCGCGATCCAGGGGTTGAAGCTGCTCTTCTCGACGGTCTCGGCCAATGCCTCGTCCGGCGCTTGCCGAGGCATGCGTAGTCGCGCCACGGTGAGCCATGGCGCGTCCCATGAGACGGAGGAGTCTTCGATCGGCGTACGACTCTCGTCCTCGAAGAACTGGGCCTGGAAGAGGAACTCCAGGTCGTCGTCCGCGAGTCGCGTATAGATGTCAGTGGCCAGATCCTTGCGCGCTTCTTTGCTGATCTTCGACGAGGCGGCACGCAGCTTCAACCGTGCCGCGTAGTCGCCGAACGTGATGGGCATGATGCTGAAGAAGTCGTGCGTAGCGAATCCGCTGAACGGCTTCACCATGTCCCGGAAGTTCGCGACAGCACTACGGGTCAGCTGTGGCTTCATCGCGGCCTTACACAGCGCGGTGCCGGGCGCACTCGTGGAGAGATCGACGATTCCGACGACGTCCGCGCTGCCACGGACCTTCAGGGTCTCCTGACTGACCAGGGTGAAGTTCTGCTCGACACCGGCGGACGACGGCGTGGAGGCACCGAGCACCTTGATCGCAAAACCGCGGATGTCAGGAGCCCGGTCGGCGGAGAAGTTTCCGTTGGACAGCCGAACATGCGCCTCAAGTACAGCAGGAGCGGCAAAAATTCCTTGCCTCGCATAATCAGGAAGATCTTCTTCCACCACGAGGGCGGCCCTCAGGGCAGCGACCTGATTGCGGTGCAGCGCCCTGCCGTGGCCGTGTTTTTTCATACGCTTGTGTTGCAATTCACTGAAAACGTTCGCCTGTTCCGCGTGCTGGGTGCTCTCGTCGGGCAGAAACACTTCGCGCCATTGAGTGCTCGGCATATGCAAACCTTCTCGATGTTTGGGCCCCCTGCCAGGCAGAAGGCGGTTACAGCCTGGCGCCGGCGTCGGCGCGCATGGAATTCAGCCCCGTCGTGCGGGCGTTCGGGGTTGTTGCACGTCCACACGGATGACGCCCATACGAGGCCCGCGGAGCAGCCTGCACGTAAGTGCGTAGATCACTGCTCCGACGAGCGTTTCATCCACCATCCGCCACAAGAACTTCATCACTACCGCGCCTTCGCATTCATTCGCATTCAGGGCCGCCGTACGGCCTTTCTCCCAACGGGTACTCAGGGGTGTGGCATATCGTGTCGGAGGTTATCGGCAGCCCGTTCGGCGACGACCAGGACAGTTGCGTTGACTCCGGTGTTGGAAATGGACGGCAACACCGAGGGTCCATGACACACGGACCGTCGACGCCGTGCACTTTCAGCTCCGAGTCGGCGACAGCGAGGTCGTCCATCCCGATCTGAGGTACCGACGATGTGGTGGAACGTCGCTGTGTTCCTGCCCTCCCCCGCCTACCGGTGCCCGGAAGCCCGACCCGGCAGCGAGGTCACCGAGTTGGTGGGCGTCTGCGAGAACATGCGGTGCCAGGGGGTTCGTCTACCACCCAACGTCCGGTCAGCCCGAGAGAGCTCCAGCTCCGTCGCGTTGCGGCACAGGACAGAGGTGCATGGACATCTGTCCCGCATCATGCACCAGCGAGCCGCGACGACGCATTGTCAAAACCTTTTCGTCAAGCCGAGTTCCGTCCTCCACCGAGCATCGCGGCACCCGACTTTTCATGCCAATGCCGATCACCTGCACCGTCATGCCGAACCGGCATGACGGCAGCACAGAGGCCCTCCTCACCCTCGCCAGCCGCCGTAGCGGTGACGGCGACCAGTCCATCCGAACTACGCGGACGACTCTGTGGCCAGCCCGACAACAGGCCGCTCACGCACGCTCCACCGCGCAGACGACGGCCTTCCCGCACCCTCGATTCGCGAACACCGATGCCTGCCACTCCCCTTGACCGGCCTCAGGCCGCAGATCCTGATCGGAGCACTCTCATGAAGGGACCGGTCCGCGCCCGAATCCCCTCTTCTCCGAACCCGTCAGCCTGTTCGACCTTGTCGCGCCCACAGCACCGACAACTGAGCCCGACCTCGCCCCTTGGCGTACATCACACCAGGGCATCGCGATGCCCTGCCACGACAAGCCGTCGGCATCTCCCATGCCCTACGTCAGCGCCACCACGGAAGCCTCCGCGAGAGGGCTGCAATACCAACGGACCGGCGGTACAAATCGGCGAGTCGGGCCGGGAAAACGACGAACTCGGTACCGCAAGGGTCAGAAATTCAGCTCCGGAAATATCTGGCGCCCCGGACCTGCCTGCCAAGAACAAAAGACGTTCGCGCCCGACTCATGCCGTATCGGCATGGAAGGAAGCAGATTCGGCATTGGCGGGCTGTGGATTCGGCCACCATAGTCGTTTCCACGAAGCAATGCGGATGGCATCCCTATGGGGTTCCGCTTCATGCGGACCACACCGCCTCCCCAGCCCATTCCGCTAAACAACTGACCAAAAGGAATAACGCCACATGAAGTCCACCGTTCGAATCAAAGCGCTGGCGGCTGCCGGGCTTGCGAGTGGTGCGCTCGCAGCCTCGCTGGCCGTGACGAACGCGAGCGCCGTCACGACCCAGGCGACCGATCACGCCGCCGCCACGCAGACGGGGCACCGCGCGAAGCCGACGGTGGTCCTGGTCCACGGGGCGTTCGCCGATTCCTCCGGCTGGAACGGCGAGATCGGCTACCTGCGACAGCACGGCTACCCGGTCTACGCGATCGACACCCCCCTGCGCGGCCTGGCCTTCGACAGCGCCTACGTTGAGGCACAGCTCAAGACCATCAAGGGCCCCGTGGTACTGGTCGGCCACTCCTACGCGGGAGAGGTCATCAGCCAGGTCGCCGCGAAAACGCCCAAGGTCAAGGCCCTCGTGTACGTGACGGCTCTCATCCCCAAGGCGGGAGAAACCGCCGGCTCCCTGATTGGGCAGTTCCCCGGGTCACAGCTCACTGCGGAGAACTTCCGCACCGTTCCCCTGCCCGGCAGTGACACCGACGTGTACCTCAAGGCCGACAAGTACGGGACCGTGTACGGAAACGGGCTGTCGAAGTCCGCCCTGGCTGTCGCCTCGGTGACTCAGGAGCCGGTCGCCCTCTCGGCCTTCACCGCCAAGGCCACGGTGAATCCGCCGGCGAAGACACCGAAGTGGGCGGTCATCGCGACCGAGGACCACGCAGTGCCGACGGCCGCACAGAAGTTCCAGGCCAACCGAGTGGGCGCCCACATCATCTACACCCGCTCGGGCCATGATGTCCCGTCGATCAGCCCGGGAGCGGTCGACCGTGCCATCGTCGCCGCCGCCAACTCCGTGCACTGATCGATCCCTGTGGCGGGCGCCCGTTTGCTCGCCACGGGGCTTCCAGCGACCATGTCCACACCGTCCTGCACACTCAGCCCACCGGGTCCGGCTACATCGCAGCACACACCCACGCATACGGCACCGGTAAACTCCCCATCCCCCTGGCCGACGGCCGCACCTTCACCCTCGACCTCGACAAGCTCCCCCGACCCGAGCCGGAGACAAACGCCCACTGAGAAGAGGCGCCCCGAGGCGCGAACGAGGTCGTCCGGGAATCCTGGCTTGGGCCACTCGCTGCTGCCCAAGCCCGGCAACCGGTCGGCGGTGACGCGATCATCGGACCGCCGATGAAGAGTTCCATGTGCCGGTGACCGGAATGGGGATCCCCCAGGGACGGCGAAGGGAGTCGGCGTTCGGGATCGTTCTCCTCGGGCGCTGTCGCCGGATCAGGCACGGGTGAGGTCGGACAGGAGTACGGGCAGAAGGCGTTCCTCCATGACCGTGCTGCCCGACGCCGCCATCGCGAGGGCCAGTCCGGGGTCCCAGGGACTGGCCGCGGGCGGTCCCGCGAGCGGTGTGGACCCGCCCTTGCCGAGCGCCGCCGTGTAGTCGGCGGCGGTCATCCGCCAGGGTCGGGCGCCGTGTCGGGCCATGGCATTCGCGGTGATCCGCAGGCCGGCCCAGTCGAAGTCGGCGCGCCAGTGCAGCCGGGCTCCCGCGCGTACGGCGTCGCCGAGCAGTTTGTGGCAGGCGGCGGACGGGACGCCCTCGGTGCAGACCAGGGCGGCGCCGGTGTCCTGCAGTTCGCTGGCCGCGGCGCGCAGGACGGCCGGGTTCTCGCAGACGAAGATAGTGCGGGCGGCGGGGACGACGGGGTCGGTGGCGAGCTGGTGGAGGGTGAGCCGGAAGGGTATGCCGAAGTCGGCGGCGTCACGCAGCCAGTCGCAGACGACGGTGTCGCCCCTGGCGCCGATGTTGAGGACAAGGACCTGGCTGGCGAGGTCGTCCGCGATGGCGCCGGCGCTCTCCCACAGGGCGCGCCGCCCGGCCCGGTCAGGCGGTACCTCCGAGCCGCCGCCGGTGCGCTGGGCGAGGGCCCGCAGGACGAGCTGTTCCAGCGGGGCGCCGGGCACGAGGGCTTTGGTGTCGCCGGTGGCCCACTCGGCGAGGACCGGGAGCGGCAGGACGCCGGGGACCCGCTTCGGGGAGCCCGCGGAGCGGTCCCCGTCACCGGTCAGCCTTTCCAGGACACGTACCGCCGCGTCGAGGAGCGGCGCGTCTCCCCGGCGTACGAGACGGGTGAGCGTGCCGTCGGCGGCGATCCGGTCCAGCCAGGCGGCGAACCATCCCTGCCCGGCGAGCCGACTGGAGTGGGCCGACTTCAGGGCGTCGTCGCGGCGTGCTTCCTCTTCGGCCCGTTCGGCGGGCCGGTCACGCAGCGGCCCGTGGAGACGGCCGAGGGTCTGTAGGAGACCGGTGCCGTACCGGTCGTGCAGATACCCGTCCAGATCACTCAGGGGTACAGCGAGGCGCTTGGCGGTCTCGGGCCGGTAGCGGCCGGTGATCCCGATGACGGTGCGGCGCTCGGCCTCGCTGGGCCTCGTGAGCCCGATGTCGCCGTCGAGCGCGCCTCCGGTGCGCTCCAGCCTGCGGCGGGCGACGGCGAGCAGCCGGCTCCATCCTTCGTCCCGCAACTCGTCGTACCCGTGGCCTTCACTCTGCTCAGTCGACAACCACGGCCTCCTCGGGCGTCGGGACACGCCGGGTGCCGGGCGAGCCGAGGGCGGCGGTGAGGTCCCCGGTGTCGTCGGCGAGGAGCCGAGCACCGTCCCAGACGAGCAGCAGGGCGGAGACGGTGTGGTCGACGGCGGAGTGCGCGAGGTCGTAGTGGGCGGCGGCGGACACGGAGGCGTGGGCGGCCCACAGGTCGTAGCCGGTCATGAACAGGTCGAGGTCGAACTGGGCGGCCAGCGACATGAGTTCGCCGCGCCCGGTGTCGTCCACGCCCGCGAAGGCCTCGTCGAGGGCGAGCAGGCGCGGGGCGTGCGGGTCGGCGGAATTGAGCATGGCGTGCGCGGCGGCGAACAGCGGCAGGTGCAGCGACACGGACTGCTCGCCGCCCGACAGGCGGCTGTGCCGGGCGCGGGTGAGCCGCTCCTCGCTCTTGTCGGGGCGTACGAGCTGGAACGCGAACTGACGCCAGCGCCGGTAGTCGAGGACCTCGGCGAGCAGTTCGCGGTAGGGCTGGTCGCGTTGGCGGGCGCGGGCGGCCTTGATCTGCGCGGCGAAGTGGACGCGCACCCGGGCGAGACCGTCCGGACCGAGGCGAGCGGCGTCGGCGTCGAGGAGGGAGCAGACGGCGCGCTGCTCGTCGTCGAGATGGTCGGCGAGCAGCCAGCTCACACCGACGGTTGTCCCGGACGACATGGTGCGCCTGCGCATGTCGGTGTTCATCCGCCGGATCAGGTCACGGGCGTCGACGGTGCGGTCGTGGATCTGCTGGGCGAGCCGGGTGAGCAAAGCGTCCTCCAGGATGCGCTGCTCGGACTCGGAGAGCAGTTCCGCCTGGTCACGGCGGTGGGAGGAGATCTTCTGGGCGAAGGCGGCGACGGGCAGCGGCCCCTCCTCGTCGGCCACGCGGACGACGATGATCCCGTCGGAGCCGTCCCATTCGGGCCGGTAGTCCTGTCCGGCGGCGGCGAGTTGCGCCTGCAGGTCGTCCAGGGCCTTCGTGAGCCGGGTGACGGACTGCTTGAGGCTGGTCTCGGTGGGGGTGAGGTCGCGGGTCGCGGCCAGGATCGCCTCGTGTACGGCGGCCACGGCCGACGGGAGTGCCTCGCCGGCCCAGTCGGCCTCCTGGACGGGCCAGGCGAGGCCGGGCGGGCAGCGCAGGATGTCGAGGAGTTCGCGGGCCGCGTACGGGCGCAGGCCGCGGGCGGTGTCCTTCTCCTCCGCCGCGGCGACCGCGCCGGCTTCGGCGGCGGCCGTACGGCGGGCCTCGGCCGCGGCGGTGCCCGCGATCGCGGAGTGCTGGGCGGTGCGGGCGGCCTCGGCCTCCCCCACCAGGGCGTCGAGGCCGTCCTCGGTCTCCCGCACCTGGCGCATCACCTCCTGCGCCTCGGCCCCGACGGCGTCCTGGAGGGCCTCAAGGCCCGCGGCCTCCTCGGCGCGCCGGCGGCGTGCCGCGCGCTCGGTGTCCGCCGCCGCCTCCTCGTCCTCGGCGGCGGCGGTGAGCCGGTCGGTGGCTGCCTCGGCCGCCTCACTCTGGCGGGCGTGTTCGCGACGGCGGGCGGCCAGTTCGCGGGCCGCCGTCTCGAAGGCGCGGGTGGCGATCTCGACGGCGTCGACGCGGTCGGTCTCGATGGCGTGCTCGGCGGCGGTGCGGCGCAAGGCGCGCTCGGCGACCGAGCAGGCGGCCACCGACTCGTCGTACGAGCCCTGGGCCGCGTCGGCGGCGTCACGGGTGGCACGCAGCCGCGCCGCGGCCCGGTCGAGTTCGCGCAGGGCCTGCGTGATGCCGGTGGTGCGGGGCAGCGCGGCGCGGGCGGCGGCGTACGACTCCAGGGCGGCGTCCGTACGGGCCTGGGCGTGCGCCAACTCCTCCAGCTGGGCGTCGAGTTCGGTCAGCAGCGTCTCGCAGGCCGCGATCCGGGCGGCACGCCTGCGGGCGCGGGCGGTTGCGCCGACGTACTCGGCGTGCTCCTTGGTGTGGGCACCGACCAGGACACCGGCCGCATACCGGCCGTCGGGGCCGATCCGCGGGGTCCCGGTGTCGAGGTCGCCGGTGACGGCGACGGAGCGCAGTACGGCGGTGATGCGGGCGGCCGGGATCGCGGCGTCGCCCTCGGGGGCCTCGGGTCGCAGGAGGTCGGCGAGGCTCGGGCCGTTCACCGGGGCACCGGCCCGGAGGTAGCCCTCGCTGTGCCCGGCCGCCACGGGGATGTCCTCGGTGGTGACCAGGGCGTCGAGGAGGCCGGACGCCTCCAACGCCGCTTCCAGGTCAGCACGTTGACGATCAGTCAGTTCGCTGTCGAAAGCGACGAGTTGCCACAGGGGCACGCCGTCACCGGACGCCCTCTCGGCGGTTCGGCCACGGGCCGGGGGCGGGGCGTCGTCGTGCTCGGCGGCGATCCGGTCGCGTTCGGCCTCCGTGTCGGCGCGGCGGCGCTCGACGTCCGTGCGCCGGGCGCGCAGGGCGGCGAGGGTGTCGCGCAGTTCCTGTACGGCGGGGGCGGTGGCCTCGGTGAAGGCGTCGGCGAGCGTGACCGCGTCGGCCTCGCCGGTGAGTTCGAGGGCTTCGGCGAGTCGGCGGGCACCCTCCTCGGCCAGGAGCGTGCCGTGTGCTTCCGTCCACCGGCCGAGCACCGTGCGGGCCTCTTCGCGGGCGGATTCGAGGGCCGCCTCGGCAACGCTTTCGGCGGTTTCGGCCGCGGCGGCGGCCTCCTGCGCGCGGTCGAGGGAGACCCGGGTGAGGTCGCGGGTCTGCTCGGCGCCGCGTGCCGCCTGCTGGGCGGCGCGCACGGCCCGGAC
>NZ_JBSGBN010000154.1:0-22263 GCF_053601275.1 Streptomyces sp. NPDC004752
TGGCGCCGGAGTTCGCCCCGGGCTTCGAGCGGTCGGACGCCCCGGACCGGCCGTCGGCGGACGGCGAGGACGCGCCGGAGCCGGGCGCATCGGAGACGGGTGCATCGGAGACGGGGGTGTCGGATGCGGGGGTGTCCGCGGAGTGCGACGCGGTCCCGGAGGTGCCCGCGGAGGCGCCTGTCGAGGCGCCCTCGTCGGTGAGGCCGGTTCCGTCCTTGCACGCGGTCAGGGAGAGCGCGGCGAGTACGACGGTGGCGGCGGCGCCGATGAGACGGGTACGGGAGTTTCGGATGCCGGACATGGTGCCGTGCCCCTTCGCTGTTCGGGTGGGTGTGGTGCTCGGATGACTGGAGCTTGTGGGGTGCTCCGTCCCAGCCGCCACATACGGCGGGCAGTTGGGGACGCTGGAACGCCGGAACAGGCTCTGAGCAGGGCGAATCCAGTGCCCCTGGAACACCCGAACGGGACACGGCGCAAGGCAGGAACGGGTGTCAGGGGCGCAGACCCACGCCCTGATCTCCCGTATCGGCAACACGGAAGTTCACACGGCATAGCGGAAGCTCACGCGGCATGCGAAAGGGGGAATCGGCACGGCGCCGCTCACCTCGGTCCGCAGGCCCGCCGGGCGGGCCTGCGGTCGGGTCACTTCCCCAGGAAGGCGAGGAGCGCGGTGTTGACCTCTTCCGCGTGGGTCCACAGCAGTCCGTGCGGGGCGCCCTCGATCTCCACGTAGTCGGCGGACGGGAGCGCCTTGTGGAAGGGGCGCGCGGTTCCCTCGATGGGAAGGACCCGATCGCCCGTGCCGTGCAGGATCAGGGCCGGTACGTCGATGGCGGGGATGTCGGCGCGGAAGTCGCTGTACCAGGTGGACGGCGCAGCGGCGGCCGCGAAGAAACCGCCACCCGCCGCGACATTCCAGCTGTTGCGTAGGGCCTCCTCGCTGATTCGGGTGCCAAGGTTCTCGTCGAGGTTGTAGAAGTCCTTGTAGAAGGCGGTGTAGTACGCGTAGCGGTCCGCCTTGACGGCTGCGACGATGCCGTCGAAGAACTCCTTCGGGGCGACCCCGTCGGGGTTGTCGTCGGTCTTGAGCAGGCAGGGTTCCAGCGAGGCCAGGAAGGCGACCTTGGAGACCCGGGCGGAGCCGTAGGCGGACACGTAGCGGGCGACCTCTCCGGTGCCCATGGAGAAGCCGACCAGTACGGCGTCCTGCAGATCGAGGGTCTCCAGCACCGTGTTCAGGTCGGCCGCAAAGGTGTCGTAGTCGTACCCGGTCGTCGGCCGGCTGGACTGTCCGAACCCGCGGCGGTCGTAGGTGATCACACGGTAGCCCGCGTCCAGCAGCGCGGCGCTCTGCCGCTCCCAGGAATGGCCGTCGAGCGGGAAACCGTGGATGAGGACGACCGGCTGCCCGGTGCCGTGGTCCTCGTAGTAGAGATCGATGGTGGCGGAGTTCTCCTGGCCCACGGTGATGTACGGCAAGGTCTCGTTCCTTCGTCCGGAGTGACTGGCGCGCGCAGGACCACACTCCGTCTCGACGAGGGAGGGTGCTGCACGGACGGCATCGGCCCATCGGCTGCCGACGTCCGGGCATGCGGCGCATGCGCGGCGCGGGATGTCAGCACGCTAGGCCGAAAGTTCTGCCGCCCGTTGTCCTCAAGTGCACCGCTTATTGCCTGGAGGTGTCAGGCTTCGCCCGCGTCATCCCGACGCCTCCTCGCCGATGCCCGGGGCCGTCAGGAGCACCGCTGCCCCGGGACGGCCGCTCCGCCGCCGGTCAGGCCGGGTCCGACTTAGAGCTGCGAACAGAATGGGAGTCCGATCAGCGTGCGGCGTCTGGTGCGTGCGATCGCAAGGCGCCGGAAGGTCCTCGTAGCGGAGCTACTAGGGCGTTTCGGCAACGCCGCGAGCGTGCGTGCCAGGCGTCGCGCGCCGGGCGCCCATTCTGTTCGCAGCTCTTAAGATGCAGGTGAGAGGGCATCTCGCGGGATGGGACGGTGCTGTTTCCCGGGCGAAGGGGCCGGGCACGCTGAGGCAGCACTCACCCGGTTCCACAGATTCCGTCTCCTTCCAGCCACGCACTCATATCCCAGTCACGCACTCGTACGGGGACCCCGCTTGGACCGTTTTCAGCAGCCGTTCCCTTCTGACGGGCCCGGTGACGAGCAGCCACCTGTACGGGGCAGGGAAGAGGAGCTGGACTTCATCGGAGCGCGGTTCGACGCGCTGGCTCAGGGCCGCGGCGGCATCGTGTGCGTCGAAGGCGCGCCCGGCAGTGGCAAGAGCCGTCTCCTGTCGGAGGCGCAGGCCGTCGCGGTGCGCCGTGGGCTGAGGGTGTTTCGGGGAGGCGCGGATCCCGACGGCCAGTTCGTTCCGCTGGGCCCGCTGCTGGACGGTCTGCTGACGGGCACCGAGCCGTTGTTCGACATGGACAAGCTGCGTGACCTGGCGGCGGCGCCCGAGCAGCGGTTCTGGCTGCTCCAGGAGCTGCAGGACCGGCTGGAACAGGCGGCGCTCAGCAGGGCCCTGGTCATCGTCCTGGACGACGTCCAATGGCTGGACGATGTGACACTCCTCGCGCTGCGCACGCTCTCGGCCCGCCTGTCCTCCCATGCGATCCTGTGGCTGGTGGCCGTCCGCAGCGGCACGAGGACTCCTGGCGTGCGGACGACGTTGGACCGGCTGGATCAGGCCGGTGCCCATCTGCTCCGGCTCGGACCGCTGTCCGACACCGCGGTCGCCCAGATCACCGAAGACGTACTGGGAGCGCCTCCGGATCCGGCGACGCTGAGCGCCGCCCGCCGGGCGGAGGGCGTGCCCCTGCTCCTGGTGGAACTGCTCCGCGGCATGCGCGACGAACACTCGGTGATCGTCGAGAACGACGTGGCGCGTCTGACGGGCAGGCGCCTTCCCGACCGTTTCCAGACCTCCGTACGACAGCGTCTCGACCAGCTCTCCGAACCGACCCGGGAGATCGTGCAGACCGCGTCCGCGGTCGGCCGCACGGTCACCGTCGACCTCTTGGCCGAGCTGCTCGGCAAGCCGGCGGCGACGCTGATCGCACCGTTGGAGGAGGCCCTCGACTCTTATCTGCTCGTCGAACGGAACGACCGGTTGCTGTTCCGCCACGACCTGATCCGCGAGGCCGTCGAGGGCAGCCTGCCCCTGTCCGTACGCCGGGCTCTGCGGTGCCATGCCGCCGACATCCTGCTGGCCCGCGGGGCACCGGTCACCGAGGCGGCCGCCCTGCTCCTGGACGGTGCGGGGCCGGGTGACCGCAGGGCCGTGGAGCTGCTGAGAGCCGCCGCGGCGGTACTCGCGACGTCCGCGCCGTCGTCAGCGGTGGAACTCAGCCGCCAGGCGCTGGAACTCACCGCCGAGCAGGACCCCGAGCGGCCGACGATCATCGCCGAGACGATGCTGCTGCTCTGGCAGACCGGACAGTCGGCCGAGGCCAGGGGCCTTGCCGCCGCTGCCCTGCCCGGCAGCATGGAGCCCGAGGCCGAAGCGCGGCTGCGGCTCGGCCTGGCGCGGGTGTGCGGCCAGTACGACTTCACGGAGGCGGCTCGGCAGGCCGAGGCCGGAGCCGCTCTGCCCGGTATCCCGGCCTCGCTGCGGGCACAGCTGCTTGCGCTGCGGTCCCTCGAACTGACGATGGTGGGGGACTTCGCGGCGACCGCCCACGCCGTGTCCGATGCCCTGCGGGCCGCGGCGCAGGCTCAGGACAAGGCCGCCGAGGCCACCGCGATCGCCGTCGACTCGGTCGTGCGGTTCTACCAGATGGACTGGAGTGCCGCGTTCGAGTGTGCGGACCGGGCTTCGGCCCTGGCGGCCGACGTCGGGTTCGCCGATTCGCTGTGGGTGCCGGAGGCGCTGTGGAAGGCGTTCCTGCTGAACGCGGCCGGCCGTTCGGCCGAGGCACTCGCCGCGTCCGCGGCCGGAGTGCGCGAGACCCAGCGGCAGGGCCAGGCCGCGGCCATGGGCTTGTGGACCATGAACAGGTCCCGGGCGCTACTGGACGCGGGCCGGTTGGCGGATGCGCGGGCCGAGGCCGAGGCCGCGTCCGCGATGGCCGACGAGCTGAGCATGGGCAACTTCGCCGACACCACCCTCCTGTACACGCTGGTACGCGTCGCCCTGCACACCAACGATCTGAAGGCGGCGAGAGCGTACGCCGCCGACGTGCTGCGGATGCTGAACGACCCGGCGATCCTCATGCGCAACGTCGGCTCCTGGCTGTTGGCGCTGGTGGCGGACGCCGAAGAAGATCCTGGCCGGGCCATGGCGCTGCTCGACGAATCCTTCGGGACATTCGGTCTGGAGGGCCCCTCTCTGGCCAGCCCGGACGATCCGGCCGACGCGCCCGTCTTCGTACGCATGGCCTTGCGGGCCGGCGCACCGAAACGTGCCGCGGCCGCGGCCGCCGTGGCGGAGCGCCGGGCAGCCCTCAACCCGCAGTTCCCGATCCTGGCGGCGGCAGCCGCGCACGCCCGGGGACTGCTCGACAACGACCTCGTTCTCCTCCTGCGCTCCGTCGAGTCGTACAAGGGCATCCCTCGGCTGATTCCCCGGGCATCGGCGCTTGAGGACACCGGGCGCAAGCTGGCCGCACGGCGCGTCGTCCACGCCGTGCCCCACCTCGATCAGGCACTCGACCTCTACACCCAGGCCGGGGCCGAGCGGGACGCCGCTCGCGTCCGCCGTCGTCTGCGGGCCTTGGGGGCACCCCGGCGCCGTACGACGTCCAAGGGGGCCGTCACGGTGTGGCCGGAGCTGACCGCCTCGGAGGTCGCGGTGATCCGGCTGGTGGCCGAAGGCATGACGAACCGGCAGGCCGCGGAACGCCTCGCGATCTCACCGCACACCGTGAGCTCACACCTGCGGCACGCGTTCACCAAGCTGAACATCACCTCCCGGGTCGAACTCGCCCAGCTGGTGGACGTACGCGAACACACAGAGTGACTCCTTCGCATCCCATGCCTGCCTTCACGATCGGCCGGACTCGTGTGATGCGCGCGTCCACGGCCCCTTGGCAGGATCTCCACGCTGGGGAAGGGATCTGTTGCCGAACGGTACGATCGCCCATCGGCATGGGAATTGAGCCCGGCTCCGGCAGGCGAGTACGGGCCGGAAGGGACGTAAGTGGTGGGGTCAGGCGGATTGCTGACCCGTAGCGGTCTGCGGGGTCGAGAGGCCGAACTCGAAGAGCTTCGAGCACTGATCGCCTCGGTGGCCCGCACCGGAAGCGGCGGGTTGGCCCTGATCCAGGGGGAACCGGGCATCGGCAAGACCACGCTGCTCGCCGAGGCCGTCACCATGGCCAGGGCAGCGGGATTCTCCGTCGGCCTCGGCAAGGCCGATGAGCTGCATCACATTGTGCCCCTCTCGTCGTTGGCGGCCTGCGTCCTGCACGGCGACCAGCCGCTGCTGTCCGGCGACGCCTTCGCCGATCTCGCGCGGAATCAGGATCAGCGGATCTGGCTGGTGGAGCGGCTCGCGGAGACGATCGAAGCCAGAGCCGGCAGTGCGCCGGTGTTGATCGGCCTGGACGATGTGCAGTGGACCGACCCGCTCAGCCGGTTTGCCCTGAAGCAGCTTCCGGCACGTCTGCGGACCTCGCCGGTGCTGTGGATGCTGGCCGGGCGACCGGACTCCGCCGGGCCGACGGAAGAGATCCTTGCGGCCGCGGCCGACGGGCTTGAGACGGTCACTGTGCCCTTGGGGCCGCTGTCCAGCGCGGCCATCCGCCAACTGGCCGACGACACCCTGGGGGCAGCCGTCGACGAGCGGGTACGGGACCTGCTCGACGGGGCCGGAGGGAACCCGTTTCTCGCGGTCGAGATGCTCGCGGGGCTGGGAACCGCCGAAGCCTCGGGTGATCCGGTGCCCTCGACGCTCGTGGTGGGTGTGCGCGGCAGACTCAGATCCCTGCAGCCCAGCACCCTGCGCTTCCTTCAGATGGGAGCCGTGCTGGGGCGCAGGTTCGGCTTCTACGACGCCGCCGCGCTGTATGGCCGGCCACCCGCCGCGTTGATCTCGGCGCTTGAGGAGGCGATGCGCGCCGGACTGCTGGACGACGACGGCGACCAGTTGGTCTTCCGACATGATCTGCTGCGCCAGGCCGTCTACGTCGACGTCCCGCCGTCAGCCCGGAAGGCCCTGCACCGGGAGGCGGCCGGCCACCTTGTCGCCGCGGGCCACCGGCCGATCGACGCGGTGCCGCACATCCTCAGAGGCGCCCTGCCCGGCGACGAGGAGGCCGTGGCGCTGCTGCGGCGAGCCGCTGAGGATGTGCTGCCGGTCACGCCGGGCCTCGCGGCCGACCTCATGACGCGCGCCCTGGAACTGGTGCCGTCCGCACGGCCGCTGTGGTTCGACGTGGGTGAGCAGGCGATCCTCTGTCTGACTCGGGCCGGCCGGAGTCGCGAAGCGCTGTCGACCGGCGACCGGCTGCTGGCCTGTCGACCGCCGCTGGAGGTGTTCAGCCGGCTCCAGGCCGCCCTCGGCGGGACGCTGTGGAGCATGGATCTCGCCGAGGAGCTGCGCCGCCGGGCCGAATCGGCCCTCGTCGTCACAGGCGCCGCCCCGGAGGCGGGGGCGCGGCTGGCCGCCCTGCGGGCGCTGGCTCTGTCCCGGGGCGATGATCTTGTCGCGGCGCGTGCGGCCGGTGAGACCGCGCTGCGTGCCGCCACCGCGATCGGTGACCGGGAGGCGCACGTCCTGGCCCTGTCCGGGCTCGGCGAGATCGCGCAGAACGCGGGTGAGAACGCGGTCGCGCTGGAGCGCTTCGCCGCGCTCAGCACCATCGATGCCGCTTTCCTTCCCGAAGAGATCGTCGCGCGCCTGCACATGGACGACTTCGCGTCCGGCGGACGACTGCTCAGACAGACGACGGACAATGCCGGGGCGATGCGTCAGGCGATGATGCTGTGGGCCGAGGGCCAGCATGACCTGGGGCTCGGGCTGCTCGACGACGCCGACGCCGACTTGACGACCATGGAACGCCTGGAGGACGACGTACAGGTACCCGTCCAGCAGGTGAACGGTCGGGTGATCCGCTCCCGGATCGCCCTGCTGCGTGGCGACCGGGAAGCGGCGCGGGAGCACCTGGCCGCAGCGCGGGAACGACTGGCGGTCAAACCGAACCCGGGCAACACGGCCGCGGTGCGCTTCCTGGAAGCCGTCCACGCCGAAGCCGACGGGGACATCGGGCTCGCCGTCGACAAGATCCGCCAAGTGCAGCAGGAAGGTTCCTTCATGCGCTGGCGGCTGCTGCGCGACTGGGTCGATTCCGCGATACGGATGGCCCTGCGCGGCGCCGACCACCAGCTTGCCGAGGACCTGGCCGCACAGGCCGAGGCCCATGCCGAACGCAACCCCGCCGTGCCGACCGCCACCGGCATCGCGGCCCAGGCCCTCGGACTCGTGAAAAACGATCTCGCCCTGCTGGAAGAGTCCGTAACACTGCTCAAGGCAAGCCCCCGCCCGCTGGTCCGGGCCGCCGCCTACGCCGACCTCGGACAGGCACTCCTGACAACGGGCCGAAGATCCCAGGCGGTGGCCGCCCTGACGCAGGCCCATCGCATGTTCGCCGAGTCAGGCGCCCACGCCGCGGCGGCACGCCTGCAACGCGATCTGGACGGTGCGGGAGCCGGCCGCCGCAGGGCAGCGCCCGAGCAGCGCCCCGTCCAGGGATGGAGGGCCCTGACGGCCTCGGAGAAGAAGGTCGCGCGCCTGATCGCCGAGGGCCACACCAACCGGTCGGCCGCCGACCTGCTCGTCGTCTCCCCGCACACGGTCAACACGCACCTGACCTCCGCCTTCCGGAAGCTGGCGGTGAACTCCCGGGTCCAGCTCGCCAACCTGGTCATGGCCTTGCCCGACACCGAGCGGACCCGTGGATGATTGGTACGTTCACGCGATGCCCCTCCGTGCCTGAACCCACTTGGCTGGGACCGCACACTCAATCGGAGGGCACCGCCATGCCACCTGTCCCCCCATCGCCGACCATCGTGCTTGTGCACGGGGCGTTCACCGATGCCTCATCCTGGGCGCGGGTCATCAGCCTCCTGCACGCGGCCGGTTCGACGGTGCGCGCCCCGGCGAACCCGCTGCGCGGCCTGGCGCAGGACGCCGCCTACATGAGGAGCGTGGTCCGTGACATCGATGTCCCGGTCGTGCTGGTCGGCCACGGATACGGCGGTGCGGTCATCACCCACGCCGCCACCGACGCCGACAACGTCGTGGCCTTGTGCTACGTCGCGGCGTTCGGCCTCGACGCGGGCGAGTGCGTCCTGGACATCACGAGCCGGTTTCCCCTCATGCCATCGGCCGACGCGACCCTCACCGCCGCCCTTCCGGCGCAGCTTTCCGGCGGCCCGGACAGCGAGGTCTACATCAGGGAGGAACAGTTCCCGCAGGTGTACGCCGCCGACCTGCCGCCGCATGTGAACCATGTGCTGTCCGTGGCGCAACGCCCGATCGCGCAGAGCGCGCTGACCGGCAGATCGGGCCCGCCGGCCTGGGCCGCCAAGCCGTCCTGGTACGCCATCGCGACCGCCGACCGGATGCTCAACCCCACTGCTCAGCGCTTCATGGCCCAACGCATGGCGGCCACCGAGTACCTGGTGGACGGTTCGCACGCCGTTGTGCTGTCGCAGCCCGACGCCGTGGTGGCGATGATCCGGGAAGCCTGTGAGCAGGGCACCGGTCGCGGCGTCGGCCACGGGCTCCGACAGCCCTTCTGAGCAGGTGAAAGAGGTGATCACACGACTTCGGGTACCCGGGACCGCCGCCGCGTCCCGCGGAAGGACGGTCCTCTGGAACCCTGCTCTGAACCCTCCTCGCCATCGGCCGCCCGGAGCCCTATAGCATGCGTTCGAACGAAAGATGCCGGTATGCGTCATGTCGACGGCACCCCCGGAGTCCGCCCAACCGTGCGACACCGGCCCCGGCCACAGAAGTCACTCGGTAAAGGCACCAGCATGATCTACCCGGCCAGACCGCCGGGGCGGCGGACAGCCGCTCTCTTGACCGGAACCATCGCCCTGGTACTGACCGCCACCGGGTGCGGTGGCGGAACGGGTGCCGGGTCCGCCACCGGCAAGGTCACCTCCATCACCGCGCTCGACTACTACACCGACGAGCCTGAACACAGCCAATGGGGCGAGATACTCACCGCCTGCGGCAGGACCGCCGGAGTAAGGGTCGAGCAGACAAGCGTTCCGGTGGCGTCGCTCGTCCCCAAGGTCCTGCAGCAGGCGTCGTCGCGGACCCTTCCCGACCTGTTGATGCTGGACAACCCCGACCTCCAGCAGATCACCCGGACCGGCGCGCTGACCCCGCTGAACCAGTACGGCATCGATTCCAGCGGCTTCGCCCGAGGCATCCTGTCGGCAGGCACCTACGAGGGAAAGGTGTACGGGCTGGCCCCCGACGTCAACACGACCGCCCTCTTCTACAACAAGGACATGCTCGCCGAGGCCGGTGTGGCCGTACCGAGGACCTGGGACGAGCTGAAGACGGCGGCGGCCGAACTGACCCGTCCCGGGCGCTACGGCATGGCGGTCGACGCGAACGCCACGCTTGAGGGCAGCTGGCAGTTCTTGCCCTTCCTGTGGTCCAACGGCGGGGACGAGAAGCACCTGGACACCCCGCAGGCCGCGCAGGCACTCCAGCTCTGGGTCGACCTGGTGAAGAGCGGATCCATGTCGAAGTCGGTGCTGAACTGGAACCAGGCCGACCTCCACGATCAGTTCGCCGCCGGAAGGACAGCCATGATGATCAACGGGCCATGGCGGATCCCCGCCCTGAACAAGGACAAGAACCTGCACTGGGGAGTGGCCCCCATCCCCGTCCCCCGGACCGGGCAGACTCCGGTCACACCGCTCGGCGGTGAGGTGTGGACGGTCCCGCAGAGCCCTTCCAAGGCCCGGCAGAAGAAGGCCGCCCAGGTCCTCGCCTGCCTGAACAAGTCCTCGAACATGCTCGCCCTGGCCAAGCAGCACTTCACCGTGCCCTCCCGCACCACGGTGGCCGCCCAGTACGCCGAGCAGGTCCCGTCGATGGCTGCCTTCGCCAAGAGCGTGGAAACGGCACGTGCCCGTACCAGCCGGCTCGGCGTCAGATGGCCCAAGGCAGCGACCGGGATATACACGGCGATCCAGTCCGCGCTGACGGGCGAGCAGACACCGCAGGAAGCGCTCAGGCATGCGCAGCAGATCGCGACCGGTAACTGACCTGTCCCGGGCGCGCTTGTGGGAGCGGTCGGCCCAGTGGATGTTCATCGTGCCCGCCGCGGCATACCTGCTGCTGTTCTTCGGCTACCCGCTCGTCAAGAACATCGTGATGAGCTTTCAGCAGTACACGACCACGACGTTCTACACGGGTGCCGCGCCGTTCGTAGGGCTGGCGAACTACTCGAAGATCCTGGCGTCGGACCTGTTCTCCAAGGCCCTGCTGACCACGGTCCTGTTCGCAGCCGGCTCGATCGTCGGGCAGTTCGCACTCGGCCTGGCCTTCGCCCTGTTCTTCCAGCGCCGTTTCCCACTGGGCGGTGTGCTGCGCTCGCTCCTGTTGCTGCCCTGGCTGCTGCCGCTGGTCGTCTCCGGGACGACGTGGCGGTGGATGCTCGACCCCGACTCGGGAGTCGTCAACGCGGCACTGCGAGGCCTGCATCTCTCGTCGTCCGGCATCCCCTGGCTCACCGGCACCTCACAGGCGCTGGTGTCGGTGATCCTCATCAACATCTGGGTCGGCATCCCCTTCAACACCGCGATCCTGTACGGCGGCCTACAGGACATCCCCACGCATCTGTACGAGGCGGCGAAGCTGGACGGCGCCGGCCCGCTGGCGTCGTTCCGCCATGTGACCTGGCCACTGCTGCGGCCCGTGGTGAATGTCGTGCTGGTGCTGGGCGTGGTCTACACGGTCAAGGTGCTGGACATCATCCTCGTGGTGACGGGCGGGGGACCGGCAGGCGCCACGGAGACCATCGCCACCCAGTCCTACGAACTGTCCTTTCAGCAGTTCGAGTTCGGGCGCGGTGCCGCGATGAGCAATGTGCTCATCGTCATCTCTCTCGCCTTCGCCCTCGTCCACCTGCGCGCCAACCGTCGCGCCCAAAACGTCTGAGAGGTGCCCCCGTGAAGCGCGCACCGGGCCGTGGCCGGCCGTCCACCGTGGTCGGGATCGCCCTGCTCGCGCTGATGCTGTTTCCCGTCTACTGGATGGTGAACGCCTCCCTCCAGCCAGCGGGCAACACACTGCGGGGAGACTGGTTCCCCTTCCACCCGGACCTCAGTGGATACGTCACCGCACTGCGCGATCAGGGACGCAACCTCGTCACCAGCCTCGTCGTAGCCCTCGGCAGCGTCGCCCTCAGCCTGGGGCTCGCCGCGCCGGCGGCCTACGCGCTGGCTCAGTTCCGCCTCCGCGGCACCGACCTCGTGCTCTTCGGCATCCTGATCACACAGATGGTGCCGGGCATCGTCGTGGCCAACGCGCTCTACGGTGCCTACAACGACCTGGGACTGCTGAACTCCTACCTCGGACTGATCCTCGCCGACTCGACGGCCGGGGTTCCCTTCGCGATCATCGTCATGCGTTCCTTCATGCAAAGCATCCCCAAGGAGATCATCGAGGCCGCGCGGGTGGACGGGGCCGGCCGACTGCGTGTTCTCCGCTCCGTGGTGCTCCCGGTGAGCAGGAACGCATTGATCACCGCCGCCGTCTTCACCTTCCTCTTCACCTGGAGCGACTTCCTCTTCGCCCTCACACTGACCACCACACCGACCGTTCGGCCGATCACCCTGGGCATCTACCAGTACATCGGTGCCCACACGAACCAGTGGAACGCCATCATGGCCACCACCGTCATGGCATCCGTCCCCGCCGCCGTACTGCTCGTCGTCGCTCAGCGCCATATCGGCTCCGGCGCCACCAGCGGAGCGCTCAAGTAAGGGGCGGCCCCCTCTCCGTCTCCGTCGTGCACCCCTGATCTAGCGGATTCACGCGATGTGCCGACCCGGCCCCGCTGACACGGTGTTTCCGAAAGCACACCGGTTGAAGGGCGGAGATCATGTCGCCGGATGTCCTGGAAAGAAGCGTCCCCGGCAGCTTCCACACCACCGATTCGCTGCCCGTCGACCGCAGACGGGCGTACTGGCGCGAAGCCCTGTCCCAGACCTTCGGTGCCGTGGACATGACCGTCCCCGACGAGGTGTATTCCGGCACGATCCAGGCGACATCGCTCGGCCGGCTCCAGGCCGTCACGGTGGACGGCGACTGCCTGTCCGCCCTGCGCACGCGCCGACTCGTCGCGCAGGGCGGCGAAGACGAGTACGTGGTCGTCAAGCTGCTGGACAGAGGAGTCGCCCGACTGGAACAGGACGGCCGTGAAGCAGTCCTCGGGCCGGGGGACATCTTCGTCTACGACATGGCGCGCCCCGTCCGGCTGAATCTTCCCGAGTCCTTCCGGACGAAGTCCCTCGTCCTGCCGAGAGACGTGCTGGGCCTGAGCGAGTCCGACATGGCTCACGTCACGGCCTCCCCGCTCGGCCCCGGCACGCCCCTCGGCGGTCTGCTCTCGCCCTTTCTGTCCGGTCTCGTGGACGGCGCGGGAACCTACCCGCCACGTACCGGCGAGCTGATGGCCCGGAACGTCGTGGACCTGCTCGGCGTGCTGGCCGACGAGGTACTCGGCCGGTCGAGCGCGGACACGTCCGGCGGGAGGCGGGCGCTCCTGTTGCGGGTCCAGGCGTTCATCGACCGTCATCTCGCGGACCCCGAGCTGAGCCCGCAGGCCATCGCCCGGGCCCACCACATATCCCTGCGCTATCTGCACAAACTGTTCGAGAGCGAAGACGTCACTGTCGGCCGGTGGATCCAGCGGCGTCGCCTGGAGGAGTGCCGACGCGACCTGGCGCGCCATGGAAATGGCTCTACGATCGCCGCGGTGGCGCACCGCTGGGGTTTCACCAGTGCCGCGCATTTCAGCCGGGTGTTCCGGGCCGCCTACGGAATGGCCCCACGTGAATGGCGCGAAACCCGAGGCTCGGCACACTGAAGCCGACGCCCGGTCCTTGCCCCCCGCCCGAACCGTAGGAGCCGGGGAATACCAGGAAAGAGGAGAAACCGTGGCGTCGCCCGCCGTGGTGGAGATCTCGCGATGGCAGTTCGCCATCACCGCAATCTTCCACATGAGCTTTCCCGCACTGACCGTCGGACTCTCCGTCTTCCTGGCCGTGATGTACACGGTCCATCTCAGAACCGGAAATCCGCTGTACCTCCAGATATTCCGTTCCTGGAAGAATATATTCGCGGTCGGATTTGGTCTCGGCGTGGTCGCCGGTACCGTCATGACGTTCGAGTTCGGCCTCAACTGGGGAAGATACGCCCACGCGGTCGGTCCGATCCTCGGTTTCACGATCGGGATGGAGGTCATCACGGCCTTCTTCCTGGAGGCCGGGTTCATCGGCATCATGCTGTACGGCGACGGCCGCGTGCGCGCCCCCGGACCATGGCGTTCGCCTGCTGGATGCTAGTCGTCGGCACCCTGCTGTCCACGACGTGGATCCTGTCCGCCAACAGCTGGATGCAGGACCCCGCAGGGTTCACCGAGGTCGACGGCCAGTTCCGGGCGAGCAATTGGTGGCAGGTGCTGTTCAACCCGGCGTTCGCCTACCGGTATCCGCACATCCTGCTCGCGGTGCTGATCAGCGCCAGTTGGTTCATCGGCGGGATCGCCGCCTGGTACCTGGTCAAGCAGCGCGCGCTGCCCTTCGCACGCCGACCGTGCTGTAGTTGTCGGGGAAGTTCTGGAACCCCCCGGCCGCGTCGATCGCCGATGTGAGGCCGAACCTGTTCAGCTCCCGCAGGAAGTGACGGGTGGAGGTCTCTTGTCCTCCCCTTCCAGCACCGGGGCCTTGGCCAGGGTCGAGTAGAGGATGAGGGCGCTGGGGGCGGCCAGCAGCATGCCCGTGGGCTCACCGTCCCGGCCCCGCACGATCTGGCCGCCCCTGGGGTCGGGGGTGTCCCGGGTGAATCCGGCGGCCTTGAGAGCCGCCCGGTTGAGCACCGCCGACTGGTAGAGGTGCAGGACGAACACCGGGGTGTCGGGCGCGGCGGCGTTCAGCTCGGCGACGGTCGGCAGCCGCCGTTCGGCGACGGTCGGCAGCCGCCGTTCGGCGAACTGCTCGGCCGACCATCCGCCCACCACCCGTACCCACTGGCCCTTGGGCGTGCGGGCGGCCTGCTCACGCAGCATCGCCAGGCCCTGGCGCAGGGTGGGGACACCGTCCCAGCGCTGCTCCAGTACGTAGTTGAGCCCGCCTCGGATGACATGCAGATGCGCGTCGTTGAGGCCGGGAACCATCCGGCGGCCGAGGGCGTCGACCACCTTTGTGTGCGGGCCGACGTGGGAGGCGACGTCGTTGTCGTCGCCGACAACCGTGATGACACCTTCGCGTACGGCGATCGCCTCGGCCTGCGGGCGGACCGGGTCTGCGGTGTGGATCTTCGCGTTGCGGACGACCAGGTCCGCGGCGTTGTCGGTGGCGCGGGGAACCAGCCCGCCGACCGGCATCGTGGACACCTTTCGACAACCTCCTGCGAGATGAACGGCGTCGATCGCATGTGCATCGACGATCACATGTGCATCGACGATCACATGTGCATCGACTTGCATGTGCGTGGACTTGCATGTGCGTGGACTTGCATGTGCGTGGACTTGCATGTGCGTGGACAGCCGCGGCGTAGAAGAATCGGGGAATGCGCCATTGCTGCGCCGAAGCTGAAACGATCAGCATTCCGGGTGGGGCTTCCGTGCGCGGCACAGGCCCGGCCCCGGCCCGGTGCCCCTCGGCTGCTGCGCCGCCAGGCTATGTGGAGCCAAGACGTCCGTATGTCCCGGCAGTGCACGGGATGCGTTCCCACAGTGCACTTGCCGCACTTGCCTCTCCATGCGCTGTGGGGTCAGTTCCGGTGCGCTCACGAACAACGTCGGCCCGCCTGAGCGCTCTAGCGTGGCAACCGACGACTCCGCAGACCTCTGCGCCTGCCCCGGAGCCGCCTCACCTCGCCGGAGAGACCGGCGCACCACACGAATTCGGGAGACTCACATGTCCGACTCCGACGCCGTCGTACCGGTCCAGCCGGTCCTGGAGCCGGCTGCAGCCGCGTTCGCCGAGGCCACGGCCAACCCGCCCTACCTCTTCGACCTGCCCCCGGCCGAGGGCCGCAAGGCGGTCGACGAGGTGCAGTCAGGCGAGATCGAGAAGCCGCAGATCGACGAGGAGTGGATCACCATCTCGGGCGGTCCGACGGGCAGTGTCCGGGCCCGCATCGTCAAGCCCGCCGGTGCCGAGGGCACTCTGCCGGTGATCCTCTACATCCACGGCGCGGGCTGGGTGTTCGGCAACGCCCACACCCATGACCGTCTGGTGCGTGAGCTCGCGGTCGGCGCCGGTGCCGCCGTGGTGTTCCCCGAGTACGACCTTTCCCCCGAGGTCCGCTATCCGGTCGCCATCGAGCAGAACTACACGGTCGCGAAGTGGGTCGTCGAGCAGGGCGCTTCGAAGGACCTGGACGGCTCCCGGCTGGCCGTGGCCGGCGACTCCGTCGGCGGCAACATGGCCGCGGCGCTCACCCTGATGGCCAAGGAGCGCGGCGGCCTCCCGCTGGTGCAGCAGGTGTTGTTCTACCCGGTCACGGACGCGAACTTCGAGACCGGCTCCTACCACCAGTTCGCCACCGGCTACTTCCTGCGCCGCGACGGCATGCAGTGGTTCTGGGACCAGTACACGACCGACGAGGCCGAGCGCGCCCAGATCACCGCGTCCCCGCTGCGCGCCACCACCGAGCAGCTCACCGGTCTGCCCCCGGCCCTGGTCATCACCGGTGAGGCCGACGTGCTCCGCGACGAGGGCGAGGCGTACGCCAACAAGCTCCGCGAGGCCGGCGTCCCGGTCACCTCCGTACGCTTCCAGGGCATCATCCACGACTTCGTGATGCTCAACGCCCTGCGCGAGACCCACGCCGCCGAGGCCGCCATCACGCTGGCCACCGGCATCCTGCGCAGCGCGCTCCACGCCGGCTGACACCACGCTCCGATCGACGGTTCCGTCGTGCCGGTCGGCCACTCAAGAAGGCTGCCGATCCGCGAAGCGGTACGTGTGACGAGCCGACAAGGCGGCGGGCGGCATGGCGGCCGCGCGGACGGACTTCCCCTACGGTGCCCGTCCGCGCGGCCCTTTCGTCCTGGCACAGGTCGGGATCCCGCCGCGGGTCGGGATTCCGCCGCAGCAGGTCCGGTCACCGGCGCGGCACCGTACCCACCGCGACCAGGCCCGCCATGAGCACACCGGCGAGCAGCGCCGGTGCCGGGGACCATGCGGCCGCCAGGACGCCGACCGCGGCGACGGGGAACGGAATCCGCTCGACCGCGCTCCTTTGGTGGGGCCGTAGGTGCACGACCCACACCGTGACCAGGAAAACAGCCGCCGGAACAGTGACCGCGGCGCCGACGGCAGTCGGCGAGGCACCGGTGTGACGCGTGACGTGATCGGCGTACGCGGCCAGGCCGGCGCCCTCCGCGGTCGCCGAGGCGAAGATCAGGTAGTGGCCGTAGGCCCAGGGGAATCTCCTGCGGTGGGCCTGGTGCGTCGTGGCGAGCAAGGTGTGCGCGGGGCGGGCGAAGTACAGCCACCACATGGCGTAGGCCATGAGCAGGCCGCCGGCCGCCAGCGCGTACAGCGCACCGTTGCCCTGATGCCGCTCGAAGGCGCCGCGGACGGCGACGGTGGCGGCCGCGACGGACTCGCCGAGGACGATGAGGGTGAAACTTTCGTAGCGTTCGGCGATGTGGTGCGGATGCCAAGGCGTCATCCCGGCGGACTGCGCCCACACGGGAACGGACACCTCGGCCACGATCATCACCACGATGGACACAAGCCGCACCGGCGCCGGGACGAAGAGCAGCCCCACCCAGCCGAGCTGACATACCGTCACACCTGCCGCGAAGCGCAGCGTGGTTTTCCGCCGGGCGGGATCGGACAGCGCGGCGCGCAGCCACAGTGCGGCCAGCGCGGTCCGCAGCACGACGTACCCGAGCGTGATGACGTGCAGATCCCCGTCCTCGAAGGCGCGGCGCACACCGGCGGCGAGGATCAGCGAGCCCGTGATCTGCACCAGGACCGTCAGCCGGTATGTGACGTCGTCCGGGTCGTAGGCGGAAGCGAACCAGGTGAAATTCATCCACGCCCACCAGATGGTGAAGAAGACCAGCCCGAAGCGCAGCGCACCGCTGCCGTAGTCCCCTTCCGTCAGCGCCCCATGCAGACTCGTGGACGCCTGCGCCACCGCGACGACGAAGCACAGGTCGAAGAAGAGCTCCAGCGAGGTGGCGGTCCGATGCGGTTCGCCGGGGTCGCGGCCCAGCATGGTGCGCCACCGCCTGGCGCCCGGGTCCGCCTGCGGGGTCGGGGCGCGGTTCAGCGGAGGGCTCCCAGGGCTGCCTCGATCGTCCGGTGGAAGGTGGGATAGGTGTAGATCATGTGCTGAAGCCGGTCGACGGGCACCTCGGCATGGACGGCCACGTTCAGCCCGTACAGCACCTCGCCGCCCGCCGGTCCCGCCGAGGTCGCACCGATCAGCACGCCCCGGTCGGCGTCCTCGACGAGCTTGATGAACCCCTCGTTGCCCGGCCCGTGGATCCAGCCGCGCGTGGCGGAGGCGACGGACACCACGCTGGTGCGCACGGACAGCCCCTGCTCCCGCGCCTGACGCTCCGTCAGCCCCACGACCCCGATCTCCGGATCGGTGAACGTGACGCGGGGCAGCGCCCGGTAGTCGGCGTCGGGTCCGGGCTGCCCGAGGATGTCCCGGACGGCGATCTCAGCCTGGTACATCGACACATGGGTGAAGGCGCCCCGGCCGGTGATGTCGCCGACCGCCCACAGCCCGTCCCCGGCCCGCATCTGCCCGTCCGTGGGAACGGCTCCCGCTGCCGGATCGAGCCCCACCGAGTCGACCGCCAACGAGGTCAGGTCGGCCTCGCGTCCGGTGGCGACCAGGAGCCGTTCAGCGCTCAGCAGCCGTTCCTCGCCCTCAAGATCGCCCTCAAGACGGACGGTGAACTCGGTGCCGTCATGGCCGACCCGCTGTGCCCGGGTGCCGGTGCGGACGGTGACACCGTCCGCGCGCAACACCTGAGCGGCCAGCTCCCCCGCTTCCGGCTCTTCCTTGGACAGCAGCCGGTCCTGCCCCTCGACCACGGTGACCGCACACCTGAAACGGGCGAGGACCTGGGCGAGTTCGACGCCGATGGCGCCCCCGCCGAGCACCACCATGGACGCCGGTAGTTCCTTGGCGGCCATGACGTCCCGGTTGGTCCAGTACGGCGTTCCTTCCAGACCCGGCACCGGGGGGATCCGGGGCCGGGTACCCGTGGCCAGTACGACACCGCGCCGGGCCTCGAAGACGCGGTCGCCGACCGCCACACGGCGCGGTCCGGCGAGGCGCCCCGTCCCCCGGACGAGCCGACCGCCCTTCGCCGTGAAGCGGTCCGCGGCCACCTGGTCGTTCCAGTCGTCGGTGGCCTCGGCACGGATCCGTCCGGCGACCCTGGCCCAGTCCGGAGTCACGACCGCCGCACCGGCGAGGGCCGGAATCCGCCCCGCCTCGGCGAGCAGGTTCCCGGCCCGGATCATCATCTTGCTGGGCACACATGCCCAGTACGGACACTCCCCGCCGACGAGTTCCGCCTCGACCCCCACCACGTCCAGCCCCGCTTCGGCCAGCGTGCCGGCGACGTACTCGCCGCCCGGCCCCAGCCCGACGACCACCACATCCGCCTGCTCGTGCGCGCTCATGCCTCTCCTCGTTCCGCCGGCTCTTCGGGCATGGACTCTCCGGCCGACGCTAGAGCGGCCGGCAGACGGCCCGAGTCCGCCGGCGCACGGATGCTTGACCGAGAGCGAACACCGGTCCCTGCCCCAGCGCCGGGACAGGGACCGGCACCGTGCGCTGGCGGGCACCACCGCATGCACTGCAGGTCAAGTCACCCCCCGACCGGGCACCTAGCGTCACCGGGGTACGCACAGCACGGCACCGCAGGAGGCGGCCATGACCACCAACTTGCCATCCCCGCACAGCAGCCAGCCCTGGCTGCACCAGAAGGGCGAGGTGATCCAGGAGTTCGGGACCGTCAAGCAGTTCCCGGTCGCCCTGTCCTACGAGGCGCGGATGTACTCCTGCCAGCGCCTGAACAAGGTCCTCGCGGACGCGCAGATCCTCTACGGCCTCTACAAGAAGCATCACTGGCTGATGCGCGGCGCGACCTTCTACCAGCTGCACCTGGTCCTGGACAAGCACGCGGGCGAACTGCTCGACATCATCGACACCATCGCCGAACGCGTCCAGTCCCTGGGCGGCGTCGCGGTGGGAGACCCGCGGCACGTCGCCGAGATCACCTCGATCCCGCGGCCCCCGGACGGGGTGGAGGAGGTGCCGGCCATGCTGTCCCGGCTGCTGGAGGCCCACGAGACGATCCTCATCGACGCGCACGACGCCACCGCCCGGACCGCCGAGTACGGTGACGACGGCACCATCGACCTGCTGGTCTCCCAGGTGATCCGCACCGGCGAACGGCAGGCGTGGTTCCTGGCCGAGCACCTGGTCGACACACCGCTGGTCCGCGCTTGAGGAAGGGCCGCGGCTGCCCCGGCGTACGTGAGGAGCTGCACGCGAGCTGAGGAGTTGCACGCGAGCTGGGCACGGACCGTCGCTGGGCCGAGTTCGGTCGCGATGACATCGTCTTCGTGCTCGTGAGTCGGCCCAGTCGACGAACGCTGCCTTCATGTGCCGCAATCGCGCGGCTCGGGGCTCGGGGCTCAGCACCCCCCGCTCCGCTGACCGGGGCACGCGAGGAGAACGCTGCGGGACCACATCCCGTGCACGCACAGTCATCCCGGCCGTGCAGGGGACTCCTACCGTTCGAGAACCACTCGATCACCTGATGACCGGAGGAATCTTGCAGTTCGGAATCTTCAGCGTCGGCGACGTCACGCCCGACCCCTCCCCCAAGTTCTCGGCTTCGCTCGAACAGGGGGGACCCCCATCCGGCCGTACGCCGACCGAGCGCGAGCGCATCAAGGCGATGGTCGCCATCGCGCTGAAGGCCGAGGAGGTCGGCCTGGACGTCTTCGCGACCGGTGAGCACCACAACCCGCCGTTCGTACCGTCGTCGCCGACCACGATGCTCGGGTATGTCGCCGCGAAGACGGAGAAGCTGATCCTCTCCACCTCCACGACCCTGATCACCACCAACGACCCGGTGAAGATCGCGGAGGACTTCGCGATGCTCCAGCACCTGGCCGACGGCCGGGTGGACCTGATGATGGGCCGCGGCAACACCGGCCCCGTCTACCCCTGGTTCGGCAAGGACATCCGCCAGGGCATCGACCTCGCCATCGAGAACTACGCCCTGCTCCACCGACTGTGGCGGGAGGACGTCGTCGACTGGGAGGGCAAGTTCCGCACCCCGTTGCAGGGCTTCACCTCCACCCCGCGCCCGCTGGACGGCGTACCGCCGTTCGTCTGGCACGGCTCCATCCGCTCCCCGGAGATCGCCGAGCTGGCCGCCTACTTCGGCGACGGCTTCTTCCACAACAACATCTTCTGGCCGGCCGACCACACCAAGCGGATGGTCGAGCTGTACCGGGAACGCTATGCCCACTACGGGCACGGCACGCCCGAGCAGGCGATCGTCGGGCTCGGCGGCCAGGTCTTCATGCGGCGCAACTCGCAGGACGCGATACGGGAGTTCCGGCCCTACTTCGACAACGCGCCGGTCTACGGCCACGGGCCCTCCCTGGAGGACTTCACCGACCAGACCCCGCTGACCGTCGGCTCCCCGCAGCAGGTCATCGACAAGACGCTGTCCTTCCGCGAGTACGCCGGCCACTACCAGCGCCAACTGTTCCTCATGGACCACGCCGGGCTGCCGCTGAAGACCGTGCTGGAACAGCTCGACCTGCTCGGCGAAGAGGTCGTACCGGTGCTGCGCAAGGAGTTCGCCAAGGGCCGCCCGGCGGACGCACCGGAGGCCCCCACCCACGAGTCGCTCCTCGCTTCCGCTCAGGAAATCTCTTCGGAAGGGGTGACCACCGCATGAAGCTCGTCGCCGTATCCGCAGGTCTGAGCACCCCCTCGTCCACCCGTCTCCTGGCGGACCGTCTCACCGACACGGTCCGCGACGAGCTCGCCGATCAAGGCCACAAGGCGGAAGTCGATGTCATCGAGTTGCGTGCCCTGGCTGTCGCCATCGCCAACAACCTCGTCACCGGCTTTCCCCCACCACAGCTGGCCGACGCGATCGAAGCGGTGACGAGCGCCGACGGCCTGGTCACCGTGACACCGGTGTTCAGCGCTTCGTACAGCGGGCTGTTCAAGTCCTTCTTCGATCTGATCGATCCGGGCGCCCTCGCGGGCAAGCCGGTCCTGATCGGGGCGACGGGCGGTACTCCCCGCCACTCTCTTGTCCTGGATCACGCGCTGCGCCCCCTCTTCACCTACCTGCGGACCATGGTCCTCCCGACCGGCGTGTACGCGGCGTCGGAGGACTGGGGATCCGGCAGCGACGCGCACACGGAAGGCATGCCCGCACGCATCCGCCGGGCGGGCCGGGAGATGGCCTCCATCCTGGCCACCAGAGCAACTCATCCCGTACCCGAGGACGACCTGACCCTGTCCAGGAAGAAACTCTCCGATCTGCGCTTCGACTGAACACGTCCCGTCGCGTCCCCGCGGCACCCCAACGGCGCCCGACGCCCAGGCAGACGGCGGCGCGGTGCCCTCGGCTACGTCGAGGGCCGGCTTCCCGACGGCCCGATTTCCCTGTACTGAGCCGAGGCCCTGGCACGCGACCGCACGTCCCGGAAAGCCCAGCTGGATTCACGGCTGAACAACAGCACACCGCCGAGATCGGCTTCACCCGCACCACCGACCTCGACTTCGAGCCCAACCGCGTCTGGTCGCTCGGCGCCACCCGCATCACCGCCCGCTACTGCCGCCTCGACAGCTGGGCACGCGAAGTCCTGCGCCTGCGCGCCGACTTCGTCCGCTCGCACACGGCCCGCGCCGAACCACACACGCTCGCCACCATCGCCGGCTCACTGAGGTTTTCTCAACGGTGATCACTTCCAGATTCCGTTGAGGACGAGGGCGGCCCGGGCGATGTCGCCGATCCGACTGGGGCTGAGCGTGACG
>NZ_JBSGBN010000155.1:0-21547 GCF_053601275.1 Streptomyces sp. NPDC004752
GGAAACGCCCGGTTACATTCCGAACCCGGAAGCTAAGCCTTACAGCGCCGATGGTACTGCAGGGGGGACCCTGTGGGAGAGTAGGACACCGCCGAGCAATTATTGAAAAGGGTTGGGCCCTGAACTTCGGTTCGGGGTCCAACCCTTTTTCGTTTGCCGTAACGTGACGTTCACGTTGCGCGATCAGCATCCAGCACATGGGTACTGCTGGGATGCTCAGGGCCGCCGGAGTCGGAGTCGGTGACGAGGTCATCGTGCCGGCCTTCGGGAACATAGAAGTCACCGAAGCCGTGACTCTCGCCGGTGCGCTCCCGGTGTTCGCCGACATAGACCCGGTGACGTACTGCCTGGCTGCCTCCGCCGTCGAGGCGGCCATAACCCCCCGTACCGCGGCGGTCGTTGTCGTACACCGCTTCGGGCGGCGGGCGGACATGGCGCGGCTGCACGGCACAGGGCGGCGGCACGGGCTCCTGGTGCTGGAGCAGGCCGAGTCCGAGGTGCCGTACGACGAGATCGCCCAACGGCGGCAGCGGGCCGCCTACCTCGACGCCAAGCTGCGCGGTGTACGCACCCCGGACGGCGGTGACGGGCACACCTTCCAGCAGTACGTCGTGCGCGTCCCCGGGAACGGCCGGCCGGACCGGGACGCCTTCGCACGTGCCGTACGGGCCAGGGGAGTCGAGTGCCGGGTGCCGGTCAAGACGCCCCTGCATCGGCTGCCGGAGTTCCGTCGGTGCGTGTCCCTGCCGGAGACCGAGCGGGCCGCCGAAGAGACCCTGGCGCTGCCCGTGGACGCCTCGTTGACGAAGCGGGACATGCAGCGGATCGTCTCCGCGTGCAATGCGCTCGGCGGACTGCTTCAGCCCGCCTTCTGACCGCGCGTTGAACGAGTTTGGGAGCACGGCTCCATTCAGGGTATGCTCTGACCCGTTGCCGCGAGGGAAACCTCAAAAAGGCGACCGGCCCCTATAGCTCAGTCGGTAGAGCGTCTCCATGGTAAGGAGAAGGTCAACGGTTCGATTCCGTTTGGGGGCTCCCTAGAGAAAGGGCTCCACCCGATCGGGTGGAGCCCTTTCTCGTTCCTCGGTTCTTGTCCGGTTCTTCAGTCCTTCTGCAGTTCCGGGACGCGCATCGCCAGGATGGCCATGTCGTCGGACGGCGCGTCGGACGCGAAGCGCTCCACCGCGCGCATGATGCGGGCCGCGACCGCGCCCGCGGTCAGGCCCGTGCAGGTGGTGAGGACGTCCGCGAGGCCGTCGTCGCCCAACATGCGTGTGCCTTCCCGGCGTTCGGTGACACCGTCCGTGACACAGAGGAGCACGTCGCCCGGGTCGAGGGTGACCGTTTCCTCGTACAGCTCCAGATCCTCGATGACGCCGAGGAGCGGCTGGGGCTCGGCCGCCGCGTCCACCGAGCCGTCCTGGCGCAGCCGGAGCGGGAGCGGATGGCCGGCACACACGACCTTCAACTCCGCGCTGCCGTCCGCCTGCGGGCGCATCTCTCCGTACAGGAGCGTCAGGAACCGGCTGCGGGCGCCCTCGTCGAGAATGGCCGAGTTCAGGCGTTCCAGGACCGCGGGGCCGCTGAGGCCCTCGCGGGCCAGCAGGCGCAGCGCGTGCCGGGCCAGCCCGGTCACGGCCGCCGCGTTGGGGCCCGTGCCGCAGACGTCGCCGATGGCGAAGCCGTAGGCGCCGTCGCTGATCGGGAAGACGTCGTAGAAGTCGCCGCCGACCTCGTTGCCCTCGCCGGCCGCGCGGTAGATGACCTCGACCTCGACGCCCTCGATGTGCGGGGTGCCCGGGGGCAGGAGGCTGCGCTGGAGGGCCTGGCTGATGGCCGTGCGCTCCGAGTACAGCCTGGCGTTGTCCAGGGCCAGGGCGGCCCGGCGGGACAAGTCCTCGGCCAGTTCCAGGATTTCCTGGCGGAAGTGCTCGTCGGTCGGCTTGCCTAGGGTCAGCATGCCGATGACCCGGTTGCGGGCGACGAGCGGCAGGACCACCGTCTCGCCGCCCACCGCGGACGCCGTGGCGAGCGTCGGGCCGATGCCGGCGGAGATCTGGTGCGGCGGCCCGCCGGTGAGACCGAGGCTGCGCATGGACGTGCGCAGAGCCGCCTGGTGGGCCAGCTCGCCGGGGGTCGTCCAGACCCGGGCACCCGGGGTGGGTACCGGGTCCGGTGGCGGGATCTTCGACAGCAACGACTTGATGCCGTCGATGAGTTCCTCGTCCTCGTGCAGGACGTACGACAGATACGGGTCCGAAGCCTGGTCGGCGATGGTGTAGACGGCGCACCAGGTGGCCAGCGTGGGCACCGTCATCTGGGCCATCAGGGCCAGCGTCTGGTCCCGGTCCAGGGTGCCGGCCAGCAGATCGGATGCCTCCACGAGGAAGCTCAGCGAGCCGCGGCGCAGCCGCTCCAGCTCGCCCAGGCGGGCCGATTCCACGGCCAGGGCGATGCGGTC
The DNA here is from genome assembly GCF_053601275.1 of Streptomyces sp. NPDC004752. Taxonomy (NCBI): domain Bacteria; kingdom Bacillati; phylum Actinomycetota; class Actinomycetes; order Kitasatosporales; family Streptomycetaceae; genus Streptomyces; species Streptomyces sp. NPDC004752. The sequence continues at coordinate 2,462 of NZ_JBSGBN010000155.1, forward strand.
GGCGGCGAACTGCAGGCGCAGCGCCTCCTCGTTGGAGTATCTGCCGGGCGCCTCCGCGGCGACGCCCAGGGAGCCCGTGAGGCGGCCCTCCACCTTGAGCGGGACCGTGACCACCGCGCGCATGCCGGTGCCGGCCAGCAGCGGTACGGCGCCCGGCACGGCCGTGAGATCGTCGTGGACGGCGGGCATGCGGGCCGAACCATACCGGCCGGGGCCCGCGTCGACGGGCACCCGCGCGAAGCGCTGCCGGGCCGACGGCAGGCCGGTGGAGGCGCGGACCTCCAACTCCGTTTCGTCGTCGGTCGCAAGGAGCAGGAAGGCGGAGTCGCCGTCGAGCATGTCGCGGGCGCGCTCCACGGTGCGCTGAAGGAGGCCGTCGAGGTCGTCCGGGGCGGGGGAGCCGATGAAGACCTCGAAGGGGTCGGTGCTCTGGCCGTCGGAGACCGGGGAAGTGTCGGAGACCGGGACGCGCAACGGCGTCTGCAGCACGGCGCGTTCGTGGTCCCGCACCAGCAGGCAGACCGTGGAGGGTTCGCCGCCGGTGTCGCGTACCCGCAGATGCGAGGCGTACACCGGGGTGACTCGGCCGTCGGCGCCGCGGATGCCGTAGCTGCCCTCCCAGCGCGACAGGCGCAGCGCCTCCACGATGCCGGTGCTGGTGCCGGGCGTGTGCGGCCAGGCCGCGAGGTCGGTCAGGGGCTTGCCGGTGACCTGGTCGGCGGTGTAGCCGAAGAGTTCCTCCGCGTCCTCGTTCCAGGACGTGACGGCGCCTTCGCGGTCGATCTGGACGACCGCCACGCGGACCCGGCCGTCGGCGAGCGGGAGGAGGGCGGCGGGCAGGGACGGGCCGGCCGCGCGGGTGCCGACCGGGCGCTCGGGCAGGTCGAGTTGGAACCAGACGTTCTTGTGCGTCGGCGTGTACTCGACGCCCCAGCGGGAGGCCAGGGCCGCGCACAGCTGGAGTCCGCGGCCGCCTTCACGGTCCGGGCTGCCCATGGTGACCGCGGCGCTCTGCATGGGCACCTCGCGCTCCGGGTAGCGGTCGGCCACCTCGATCCGGACGCCGTCCTCGGTGCGCAGGCACAGCACGTCGGCGTGCGTGCCCGCGTGCACCACCGCGTTGGTGACGAGTTCGCTGGTGAGGACCACGGCGTCGTCGACGACGCCGGCGAAGCCCCAGCCCTGGAGGGTGTCGCGGACGAAGGACCGGGCGGTCGCGACGGATCGTCCGACGGGCTCGAAGCTGGCGGCCGCGCGCGCGGTGATCACAGAACTCCTCGGCCGGTTGTCGACGGGCAGGGCTGCGTGGCCGACCTGCTCGCGCCGCTGCTGCGGCATCCGCGTGCCCTTCGGCCGGTCCGGGGGCTGTCCCCCGGGGATCAGTCCTGTGGTCATGGTTGTGCGGCCGCCCCTCCGATGCGCGCTCGTTCTCGTGCCACCGCCCAGGCCGGACGGACCGGTGCGGCTGGACAGCCGCATGCAAGGTTACTTACCTTCGCCGTCCGGACGGATGCCGGTCGCCGGTCTTTACGCCCCCAGGGTGTGCGGACGATGTGCGAAGCTGCCGAACTGTTATGGCCTGGTTCGGCAGGGGTGAAACACTGGGCAAGCATCCTGTGAAGGTCCGGACGGCCTGAGTGTGTTCTGTGCACGGGGGGCAGCAGCCCTTGGTGTGGCCGGATCGCATCTGGAAGAAATACGCAGCAGTAAGTGGTACGCCGGTGTAACCGGTATGCCGATCGGCAGTACCCGAGCACAGCAGTGACGGTCGACCCCTGCGGGAGGGACACAGTGGAGTCTGGCGCAGCGACGCGGGCCACGAAGACGCGCGCGAAAGGCGGACGCTCCCTGGGAAGGCAGAGCACCACCACGGTGGACACCGCTGCCCTGAACCGGCTGCTGGCGGCGCTCGTCGCGATGCGTGACGGGAACTTCCGGAAGCGGCTCACGGTGGCCGGCGACGGTGTGATGCCCGAGATCGCCGCGGTCTTCAACGAGGTGGCCGACCGCAATCTGCACCTGACGGGTGAGCTGTCGCGGGTGCGGCGCATGGTGGGGCGGGAGGGGAAGCTCACGGAGCGGCTGGACACGGGGGCCTGCGAGGGTTCCTGGGCCGCCGCCATCGACGCCTCCAACGCGCTCGTCGACGATCTCGTACGGCCCGTCTCCGAGGTCGGCCGGGTGCTGACCGCGGTGGCCGAGGGCGACCTGTCGCCGCGTATGGAACTGCGCACGCACGCGCCGGACGGCACCGGGCATCCGCTGCGCGGCGAGTTCCTGCGGGTCGGGCGGACCGTCAACAATCTGGTCGATCAGCTGTCCACGTTCACTGACGAGGTCACGCGCGTGGCCAGCGAGGTGGGCACCGAGGGCAAGTTGGGCGGCCAGGCCCGGGTGCGCGGAATGTCCGGTTCGTGGAAGGACCTGACGGAGTCCGTCAACACGATGGCCAACCGGCTCACCGCGCAGGTCCGGGACATCGCCCTGGTGACCACCGCGGTCGCGCGCGGTGATCTGTCGCGCAAGGTCACCGTCCATGTGGCCGGCGAGATGCTGGAGCTGAAGAACACCGTCAACACGATGGTGGAGCAGCTGTCCGCGTTCTCGTCCGAGGTGACGCGGGTCGCGCGCGAGGTCGGCACCGAGGGCATCCTGGGGGGTCAGGCGCAGGTGCCCGGGGTGGCCGGGGTGTGGAAGGAACTCACCGACTCGGTCAACACCATGGCGGGCAACCTCACCGCCCAGGTGCGGGGAATCTCACAGGTCACCACGGCGGTCGCCAACGGTGATCTGTCGCAGAAGGTGACCGTCCCGGCGCGCGGCGAGGTCGCGCAGCTCGCCGAGACGATCAACCAGATGACCGAGACGCTGCGGATCTTCGCCGACGAGGTCACGCGCGTGGCCAACGAGGTCGGTGCCGAGGGGCAGCTCGGCGGGCAGGCGAATGTGCCGGGCGCCGCGGGGACCTGGAAGGACCTCACGGACTCGGTCAACACGGTGTTCCGGAACCTGACCATCCAGGTGCGGGACATCGCCGCCGTGACGACGGCGGTGGCGAGCGGCGATCTGTCGCAGACGGTCACCGTCGACGTGGCCGGCGAGATGCTGGAGCTGAAGAACACCGTCAACGGCATGGTGGGCCAGCTCTCCGCGTTCGGTGCCGAGGTCACGCGGGTGGCGCGGGAGGTCGGGGTCGAGGGCGAGCTGGGCGGGCAGGCGCAGGTGTCGGGCGCGGCGGGCACCTGGAAGGACCTGACGGACTCGGTCAACACCGCGTTCCGCAACCTCACCGGTCAGGTCCGCAACATTGCCCAGGTGACGACGGCGGTGGCCAACGGTGATCTGTCGCAGAAGGTCACGGTCGACGTCTCCGGCGAGATGCTTCAGTTGAAGAACACCGTGAACACCATGGTGGACCAGCTGTCCAGCTTCGCCGACCAGGTGACCCGGATGGCCCGGGACGTGGGCACGGAGGGCCGTCTGGGCGGTCAGGCCCAGGTGGACGGCGTCTCGGGCACCTGGAAGGAGCTGACGGACTCCGTCAACTTCATGGCGGGCAATCTGACCTCCCAGGTGCGGCAGATCGCCCAGGTGACGACGGCGGTGGCGCGGGGCGACCTGTCCCAGAAGATCGACGTCGACGCGCGCGGGGAGATCCTGGAGCTGAAGAACACCATCAACACGATGGTCGACCAGCTCTCCGCCTTCGCCGACCAGGTGACCAAGGTGGCCCGGGAGGTGGGCACCGAGGGGCGGCTCGGCGGGCAGGCGCAGGTGCCCGGCGTGGCGGGCGTGTGGCGCGACCTGACCGACTCCGTGAACGGCATGGCCGGCAACCTCACCGCCCAGGTCCGCAACATCGCCCAGGTGGCCACGGCGGTGGCGCGGGGCGACCTCTCCCAGAAGATCGCCGTGGACGCGCGGGGCGAGATCCAGGAGCTGAAGAACACCCTGAACACGATGGTCGACCAGCTGTCGTCGTTCGCCGAGGAGGTCACGCGCGTCGCGCGCGAGGTGGGCACCGAGGGCATGCTGGGCGGCCAGGCGGAGGTCCAGGGGGTCGCCGGCACCTGGAAGGACCTCACGCAGTCCGTGAACTTCATGGCGAACAACCTGACCATCCAGGTCCGCAACATCGCCGAGGTCACCACCGCGGTCGCCAAGGGCGATCTGTCGAAGAAGATCACCGTCGATGCGAAGGGCGAGATCCTCGAACTCGTCACCACGGTCAACACCATGGTCGACCAGTTGTCGTCCTTCGCCGAGCAGGTGACCCGGGTGGCCCGCGAGGTGGGCACCGAGGGGATTCTCGGCGGCCAGGCGCACGTGCCGGGGGTCACGGGCATCTGGAAGGACCTCAGCAACAACGTGAACCTGATGGCCAACAACCTGACCATGCAGGTGCGCAACATCTCGCAGGTCTCGGCGGCCGTCGCCAACGGCGACCTGACGCGTCAGGTGACGATCGAGGCGCGCGGCGAGGTGGCGCAGCTCGCCGACACCATCAACACGATGGTCAAGACGCTGAGTTCGTTCGCCGACCAGGTCACCAAGGTGGCCCGTGAGGTGGGCACGGACGGCATCCTCGGCGGTCAGGCGCACGTCCCGGGCGTGGCCGGCACGTGGAAGGACCTCACCGAGTCGGTGAACGGGATGGCGTCCAACCTGACCGGCCAGGTGCGCAACATCGCCATGGTCACGACGGCCATCGCCAAGGGCGACCTGACGAAGAAGATCGACATCGACGCCCGGGGCGAGATCCTCGAACTCAAGACGACGATCAACACCATGGTCGACCAGCTGTCGAGCTTCGCCGAGGAGGTCACCCGGGTGGCCCGCGAAGTGGGCACGGAGGGCCAGCTCGGCGGGCAGGCACGCGTGCGTGACGTGGACGGGACCTGGCGCGACCTGACCGAGTCCGTGAACGAGATGGCCGGGAACCTGACCCGGCAGGTGCGCGCCATCGCGCGCGTGGCGACCGCGGTGACCCGGGGCGACCTGAACCTGAAGATCGACGTCGACGCGTCCGGCGAGATCCAGGAGTTGCAGGACTACATCAACAAGATGATCGCCAACCTGCGCGACACCACGATCGCCAACAAGGAGCAGGACTGGCTCAAGGGCAACCTCGCGCGCATCTCCGCGCTGATGCAGGGCCGCCGCGACCTGGAGGACGTCGCCTCGCTGATCATGAGTGAGCTGACGCCGGTGGTCTCCGCCCAGCACGGCGCGTTCTTCCTGGCGATGCCGCTGGTCGACGGCAAGGACATGAACGCCGAGAGCGAGGACGCGTACGAGCTGCGCATGCTCGGTTCGTACGGCTACTCGATGGGTTCCATGCCGACGTCGTTCCGCCCCGGTGAGGCGCTGATCGGGACGGCCGCCCAGGAGAGGCGCACGATCCTGGTGGAGAACGCGCCCAGCGGCTATCTGAAGATCTCCTCGGGGCTCGGTGAGGCGCCGCCCGCGCAGGTGATCGTGTTGCCGGTGCTGTTCGAGGGCACGGTGCTCGGTGTGATCGAGCTGGCGTCCTTCACGCCGTTCACGCAGATCCAGAAGGACTTCCTCAACCAGATCGCCGAGATGATCGCGACCAGCGTCAACACCATCTCCGTGAACACCAAGACCGAGGTGCTGCTGAAGCAGTCGCAGGAGCTGACCGAGCAACTGCGGGAACGTTCGGCCGAGTTGGAGAACCGGCAGAAGGCACTTCAGGTGTCCAACGCGGAACTGGAGGAGAAGGCCGAGCTGCTCGCCCAGCAGAACCGGGACATCGAGGTCAAGAACACCGAGATCGAGGAGGCGCGGCAGGTCCTGGAAGAGCGCGCCGAGCAGCTCGCGGTCTCCATGCGCTACAAGAGCGAGTTCCTGGCCAACATGTCGCACGAGCTGCGCACCCCGCTCAACTCGCTGCTGATCCTGGCGAAGCTGCTCGCCGACAACGCCGACTCCAACCTCACCCCGAAGCAGGTCGAGTTCGCCGAGACGATCCACGGGGCCGGTTCCGATCTGCTCCAGCTGATCAACGACATCCTGGACCTGTCGAAGGTCGAGGCGGGCAAGATGGACGTCTCGCCGACGCGCATCGCCCTCGTCCAGCTGGTGGACTACGTGGAGGCCACCTTCCGCCCGCTGACCGCGGAGAAGGGGCTCGACCTGTCCGTACGGGTCTCCCCGGAGCTGCCGGCCACGCTCCACACGGACGAGCAGCGTCTCCTTCAGGTGCTGCGGAACCTGCTGTCGAACGCGGTGAAGTTCACCGACTCCGGATCGGTCGAGCTGGTGATCAGGCCGGCCGGCACGGACGTTCCGGTGGGCGTCCGGGAGCAGCTGCTGGAGGCAGGTTCGCTCACCGACCCGGACGCGGCGCTGATCGCGTTCTCGGTGACCGACACCGGGATCGGTATCGCGGCCAGCAAGATGCGGGTCATCTTCGAGGCGTTCAAGCAGGCGGACGGCACGACCAGCCGCAAGTACGGGGGCACGGGCCTCGGGCTGTCGATCTCGCGGGAGATCGCGCAGCTGCTCGGCGGCGAGATCCACGCGCAAAGTGAACCCGGGCGTGGCTCGACGTTCACGCTGTATTTGCCGTTGCACCCGAGCGAACTGCCGCCCCAGGGCTATCAGCAGTCGGCGCCCGCGCTGGCGGCGGGCGACCTGCTCGCCTCCGAGCAGCCGCTGTCCGAGCTGTCCGGTGCGGAGATCGAGACGCCGGCCGAGGTGAAGTCGTACCAGGAGACGCAGAACGGTGCCGCGGCCCTCTTCCGGCGCCGTCGCAAGGGTGCTCCGGCGATCGAACAGCGGCCCGAGCAGTGGACGGCCGTGGGGCAGGAACCGGCCCCGCAGGCGCGCCGCGGGGTGCGGTTCGGGGGCGAGAAGGTGCTGATCGTCGACGACGACATCCGCAATGTCTTCGCCCTCACCAGCGTCCTGGAGCAGCACGGCCTGTCCGTGCTGTACGCCGAGAACGGCCGCGAGGGCATCGAGGTCCTGGAGCAGCACGACGATGCGGCGGTCGTTCTGATGGACATCATGATGCCCGAGATGGACGGGTACGCGACGACCACCGCGATCCGCCGGATGCCCCAGTTCGCCGGGCTGCCGATCATCGCGCTGACCGCGAAGGCGATGAAGGGCGACCGGGAGAAGGCGATCGAGTCGGGGGCGTCCGACTACGTCACGAAGCCGGTCGATCCGGACCATCTGCTGACGGTGATGCGGCAGTGGATGCACGCGGAGACGGTGTGATGCTGTGGGTTTCGGGGAACCTTCCGGTTCCCTGCCGCGTTTTTGCTGTGTGCACAGTGACATCGCGGTGACAGGGTGTGGCGGCGGTCGGGGTGCGGCTACCATGACCGGCACAAGGACGGGCGGCGATAGGGAGTCGTCCCCTGGGGCGGCGCCCGGTGTACCGCCGGGGCGAGGAGGGCGGGCCATGGTGCAGAAGGCCAAGATCCTCCTGGTCGATGACCGGCCGGAGAATCTGCTGGCGCTGGAGGCCATCCTCTCTGCGCTCGATCAGACACTGGTGCGGGCATCGTCCGGGGAGGAAGCGCTCAAAGCACTGCTCACGGACGACTTCGCGGTCATTCTGCTGGATGTCCAGATGCCGGGCATGGACGGTTTCGAGACCGCCGCGCACATCAAGCGGCGGGAGCGGACCCGGGACATCCCGATCATCTTCCTCACCGCGATCAACCACGGCCCGCATCACACCTTCCGGGGGTATGCGGCGGGCGCGGTCGACTACATCTCCAAGCCCTTCGACCCGTGGGTGCTGCGCGCGAAGGTCTCGGTTTTCGTTGAGCTGTACATGAAAAACTGCCAACTGCGGGAGCAGGCGGCGCTGCTGCGGCTCCAGTTGGAGGGCGGCGGCAAGGGCGCGGTCGGCCCCGGCAAGGAGCCCGCGGGGTTGCTCGCCGAGCTGTCGGCGCGGCTCGCGGCCGTCGAGGAGCAGGCCGAGGCACTGTCCAAGCAGCTGGACGACGAGTCCGCGGACGCGGCGGCGGTGGCCACGGCCGCCCATCTCGAACGGAAACTCACGGGGTTGCGCCGGGCACTCGACGCGCTGGAGCCCGGCGCCGGCAGCGGTGCCCCGTCGCTGCCCACGCAGAACTGACGCCCGCCCGGCCCGTAGTTGGGCATGAGCGCGCGTCAGTTCCGTGCCCCGGCACGGGCGACACGAACGGGTGAAGCGCTGGGCACGCGTGTCCGCTGTCGCCTCTCCCGGTAATCTCACCTCCATGGCCTCACGTCCCTCCGCAGCCAAGAAGCAGCCCGCCAAGAAGGCGGCTGCTCCCGCGAAGGCCGCGGCGAAGAAGGCCCCCGCGAAGAAGGCCCCTGCCAAGAAGGCCGCGGCGAAGAAGCCGGCGCCCAAGCCGGCGCCCAGTCCCACCGGGGGCGTCTACCGGCTCGTGCGCGCGCTCTGGCTGGGCCTCGCGCACGCCGTCGGCGCCGTCTTCCGCGGGATAGGGCAGGGCGCGAAGAATCTCGACCCGGCGCACCGCAAGGACGGCGTCGCGCTGCTGCTGTTCGGTATCGCGCTGATCGTCGCCGCCGGAACCTGGGCCGATCTGCGCGGCCCGGTCGGTGACCTCGTCGAGATCCTGGTGACCGGCGCCTTCGGCCGGCTCGACCTGCTCGTGCCGATACTGCTCGCGGTGATCGCCGTGCGCTTCGTCCGCCATCCCGAGAAGCCCGAGGCCAACGGCCGCATCGTGATCGGTCTGTCCGCGCTGGTCATCGGCGTGCTCGGACAGGTCCACATCGCCTGCGGCTCGCCCGCCCGCAGCGACGGGATGCAGGCCATAAGGGATGCCGGCGGTCTCATCGGCTGGGCGGCCGCGACCCCGCTCTCGTACACCATGACTGACGTACTGGCCGTGCCGCTGCTCGTGCTGCTCACGATCTTCGGGCTGCTCGTCGTCACGGCCACCCCGGTCAACGCCGTCCCGCAGCGGCTGCGGGCGCTCGGTGTACGGCTCGGCGTGCTGCACGACCCGGAGGGCGAGGGGCCCACCGACGACGAGCGCTACGACGAACAGTGGCGCGAGGCCCTGCCCGCGCGCCCCCGCAGACGCCAGGGCGCCTCTCCGGAGTACGACCCCGACGGGGCCGAGCAGGAGGCGCTCACCAAGCGCCGTGGCCGCCCCAGGCGTTCCGCGGTGCCGCAGCCGGCCATGGACCGGCGGCTGGACGCCGTGGACATCGCCGCGGCGGCCGCCGCCGACCTCGACGGCGCCGTGCTGCACGGCATGCCGCCCTCGCCGCTGGTGGCCGACCTCACCCAGGGCGTGAGCGTGGGCGACCGCGAGGAGACCACGCCGACGCCGGTCCCGACCCCCGTCCCGGCCGCGCGCCCCAAGCAGGAGAGGCTGAAGACCGACGCGGTCGTGCCCGACCTGACCAAGGCGGCCCCCGAGGAGATCCGCGACCTGCCCCCGCGCGCGGAACAGCTCCAGCTGTCCGGCGACATCACCTACTCCCTGCCCTCGCTCGACCTGTTGGAGCGCGGCGGTCCGGGCAAGGCACGCAGCGCGGCCAACGACGCGGTCGTCGCCTCGCTCACCAACGTCTTCACCGAGTTCAAGGTCGACGCGGCCGTCACCGGCTTCACCCGCGGCCCGACGGTCACCCGCTACGAGGTCGAGCTGGGCCCCGCCGTCAAGGTCGAGCGGATCACCGCGCTCACCAAGAACATCGCGTACGCCGTCGCCAGCCCCGACGTGCGGATCATCAGCCCCATCCCCGGCAAGTCCGCGGTCGGCATCGAGATCCCGAACACCGACCGGGAGATGGTCAACCTCGGTGATGTGCTGCGCCTCGCGGACGCCGCCGAGGACGACCACCCGATGCTGGTCGCGCTCGGCAAGGACGTCGAGGGCGGCTATGTGATGGCGAACGTCGCCAAGATGCCGCATGTGCTCGTCGCGGGCGCCACCGGCTCCGGCAAGTCGTCCTGCATCAACTGCCTGATCACGTCGATCATGATGCGCGCGACCCCCGAGGAGGTGCGCATGGTCCTGGTCGACCCCAAGCGGGTCGAGCTGACCGCCTACGAAGGCATCCCGCACCTGATCACGCCGATCATCACCAACCCCAAGCGGGCGGCCGAGGCGCTCCAGTGGGTGGTCCGCGAGATGGACCTGCGCTACGACGACCTGGCCGCCTACGGCTACCGGCACATCGACGACTTCAACGAGGCCGTGCGGAGCGGCAGGGCGAAGCCGCCGGAGGGCAGCGAGCGGGAACTCCAGCCGTACCCGTACCTGCTGGTCATCGTCGACGAGCTGGCCGACCTGATGATGGTCGCGCCGCGCGACGTGGAGGACTCGATCGTGCGCATCACGCAGCTCGCGCGCGCGGCCGGCATCCACCTGGTGCTCGCCACCCAGCGCCCGTCGGTCGACGTGGTCACCGGTCTGATCAAGGCGAACGTGCCATCCCGGCTCGCGTTCGCCACCTCCTCGCTCGCCGACTCGCGGGTCATCCTCGACCAGCCCGGGGCCGAGAAGCTGATCGGCAAGGGCGACGGGCTGTTCCTGCCGATGGGCGCGAACAAGCCGACCCGTATGCAGGGCGCGTTCGTGACCGAGGAGGAGGTCGCGGCCGTCGTCCGGCACTGCAAGGAGCAGATGACGCCCGTCTTCCGGGACGACGTCACCGTCGGCACCAAACAGAAGAAGGAGATCGACGAGGACATCGGCGACGACCTTGATCTGCTGTGCCAGGCGGCCGAACTCGTCGTCTCCACACAGTTCGGATCGACGTCGATGCTGCAGCGCAAGCTGCGCGTCGGGTTCGCCAAGGCGGGCCGGCTCATGGACCTCATGGAGTCCCGCGGCGTCGTCGGGCCCAGCGAGGGATCCAAGGCCCGTGACGTTCTGGTGAAACCCGACGAACTCGACGGCGTGCTCGCCGTGATACGCGGGGAGTCCGACGGTTGAGGACGGGCCGTTCGGCGGTCGGACCGAGCCGGGTGGAGGCAGTTGCGTGATCCACCTGTTAGAGACCGGCGCGCAACCGTTTCCCTTTCACATACGTCAAGTTGAGCGAGTGGGCAGGCACGGATCCCGGAGCGGGTCCGGGCCTGGCCCGTCGTCGGGATGACCGGCCATTCCGATGGCGTACAAAGTCGTACCGCCCGGTTGCCCCACCCTTTCGCACCCCCCCTAGACTGAACTTCCAGCACAGGTGGCTACACGCTCGAAAGGCGCCCCCGTGTCCATCGGCAACTCCCCTGAAGACGAGCGTCCGTTCCCAGCCGTGTCCGAGGAATCCCGAGTCTCTGTCGGCCGCGCTCTCCAGCAGGCGCGCATCGCGGCCGGGCTGACCGTCGACGACGTCAGCAGCGCCACGCGCGTCCGTATCGCCATCGTGCACGCCATCGAGGCGGACGACTTCGGCCCGTGCGGCGGAGACGTGTACGCCCGCGGGCACATCAGGAACCTGGCCAAGGCCGTACACCTAGATCCCGCCCCGCTCATCGCGCAGTACGACATCGAGCACGGCGGGCGGCCCGCGCCCACCCCGGCCGCCCCGCTCTTCGAGGCGGAACGTATCCGCCCCGAGCGGCGCGGCCCCAACTGGACCGCCGCCATGGTCGCCGCGATCGTCGCCGTGGTCGGCTTCGTCGGCTTCACCGCGTTCAAGGGAGGCGACAGCGGGAACGACGACAAGGCGCAGGTCGCCGAGGGTGCCACGCCCGCGACCAGCAAGCCCGCCGCACCGAAACCGACACACACCAAGCCCACCGACCAGACGCCCGCGCCGTCCGACAGCGCCATCGCAGCCGCCCCGCAGGACAAGGTGACCGTCCAGGTGAGCGCCGTCGACGGACGCAGTTGGATCTCGGCCAAGGACCACAACGGCCGGATGCTCTTCGACGGACTCCTGGAGAAGGGCGATTCCAAGACCTTCCAGGACAGCTCGAAGATCAACCTCATCCTCGGTGACGCCGGGGCGATCCAGCTCTATGTCAACGGCAAGAAGATCCAGGACGACTTCCAGCCGGGCGCCGTGGAGCGCCTCACGTACACCAAGGGTGACCCCGAGGTCGGATAGACGGACACCGGGGGCTTACCGGCGACGGGGTCGGCCGTGATCGCCAACCCCGTCGACGGGGGCTGTCAGTGAGACGAAGTAGTCTTGAGCGCATGCCTGAACGCCGTACCGTCGCACTCGTCACACTCGGCTGCGCCCGTAACGAGGTGGACTCGGAGGAGCTCGCAGGCCGCTTGGAGGCGGACGGCTGGCAGCTCGTCGAGGACGCCACGGACGCGGATGTCGCCGTGGTCAACACCTGTGGCTTCGTCGAGGCCGCGAAGAAGGACTCCGTCGACGCCCTCCTGGAGGCCAACGACCTCAAGGGGCAGGGCAGAACGCAGGCCGTCGTGGCGGTGGGCTGCATGGCCGAGCGGTACGGCAGAGAACTGGCCGAGGCCCTCCCCGAGGCCGACGGCGTGCTCGGTTTTGACGACTACGCGAGCATCTCCGACCGGCTGCAGACGATCCTGAGCGGCGGCATCCATGTCGCGCACACCCCGCGTGACCGGCGCAAGCTGCTGCCGATCAGTCCCGCCGAGCGCCAGGGGTCGGCCGCCTCGGTCGCCCTGCCGGGGCACGGCCCCACGGACCTGCCCGAGGGTGTCGCCCCGGCGTCGGGGCCGCGTGCGCCTCTGCGCCGCCGCCTGGACGGATCCCCGGTCGCCTCGGTCAAGCTCGCCTCCGGCTGCGACCGGCGCTGCTCCTTCTGCGCCATCCCCTCCTTCCGCGGCTCCTTCATCTCCCGCCGCCCGAGCGACGTGCTGAACGAGACGCGGTGGCTGGCCGAGCAGGGCGTCAAGGAGATCATGCTGGTCTCCGAGAACAACACCTCGTACGGCAAGGACCTGGGCGACATCCGCCTCCTGGAGTCACTGCTGCCCGAGCTGTCCGAGGTCGACGGCATCGAGCGGGTACGGGTCAGCTACCTCCAGCCGGCCGAGATGCGCCCGGGGCTGATCGACGTGCTGACCGCCACCCCGAAGGTCGCCCCCTACTTCGACCTGTCCTTCCAGCACACCGCGCCCGGCGTGCTGCGCGCGATGCGCCGGTTCGGCGACACCGACCGCTTCCTGGAACTGCTCGACACCATCCGGTCCAAGGCCCCACAGGCCGGCGTGCGCTCCAACTTCATCGTCGGTTTCCCCGGCGAGACGGAGGCCGACCTCGCCGAGCTCGAACGCTTCCTGAACCACGCCCGGCTGGACGCCATCGGCGTCTTCGGCTACTCCGACGAGGAGGGCACGGAGGCGGCGACGTACGACGGCAAGCTGGACGAGGACGTCGTGGCCGAGCGGCTCGCGCAGGTGTCCCGGCTGGCCGAGGAACTCGTCTCGCAGCGGGCCGAGGAGCGCCTGGGCGAGACTGTGCACGTGCTGGTCGAGTCCGTCGGACAGGACGACGACGGCGACGACACCGAGGGCGGGGTGTACGGCCGCGGCGCACACCAGGCGCCGGAGACGGACGGGCAGGTCCTGCTCACGAGCGGCGCGGGCCTGAGCGTCGGTCGTATGGTCGAGGCGAAGGTGATCGGTACGGAAGGTGTCGACCTGGTGGCCGAGCCGCTGCAGGGCTCGCTCGCGTGTAGTGAGGAGGCGGGCAGATGACGGGAGTCCCGGCATCCGCTGCGGGCGGCTCCTCCGGCGCGCAGGGGGCCCCGGGCTCCGCCGCCGAAGGAGCGGCGGGCGCGGCGGTCTCCGGCGCCCAGGGCGCGACGAGGCCCGCGCGCACCGGGAAGCTGGCGGCGGCGGCCGTCGACCAGGCCAGCGTCTGGAATGTCGCCAATCTGCTGACGATGCTCCGGCTGCTCCTCGTCCCCGGTTTCGTGGCGCTCATGCTGGCCGGCGGCGGCTATGACCCGGCGTGGCGCTCGCTCGCCTGGGCCGCGTTCGCCATCGCCATGATCACGGACCTGTTCGACGGCCATCTGGCGCGCACCTACGACCTGGTCACCGACTTCGGGAAGATCGCCGACCCCATCGCCGACAAGGCGATCATGGGGGCGGCGCTGATCTGTCTCTCGGCCCTCGGCGACCTGCCGTGGTGGGTGACGGTCGTCATCCTGGGCCGGGAACTGGGCGTCACCCTGCTGCGTTTCCTCGTCATCCGGTACGGCGTCATTCCCGCGAGCCGCGGTGGCAAGGTCAAGACGCTCACCCAGGGCGTGGCCGTGGGGATGTATGTGCTGGCGCTGACGGGCTGGCTGGCCACACTGAGGTTCTGGGTGATGGCGGCGGCGGTCGTGCTGACCGTCGTGACCGGCCTCGACTATGTGAGACAGGCCATTGTGCTGCGCAGACGGGGCATGGCCGAGCGGGCAGTGGTGTCGGAGGAGTCGGAAGCGTGAATTCCGGTGCTGCCGAAGTGGTGCGACTACTCACGGTGAGAGGCGAGACGCTCGCCGTCGCGGAGTCGCTCACGGGCGGTCTGGTCGCGGCGGAGATCACCGCGGTTGCCGGGGCCTCACAGGCATTTCGCGGTTCGGTCACCGCCTACGCCACCGATCTCAAGCACCGGCTGCTGGACGTCGACGCCGCCCTGCTGGCCCGCACTGGAGCGGTGGATCCGCAGGTCGCGGTGCAGATGGCGGCCGGAGTGCGTAAGGCACTCGGTGCCGACTGGGGCATCGCGACGACCGGTGTGGCCGGGCCCGAGCCGCAGGACGGCCGGCCGGTGGGCACGGTGTTCGTCGCCGTCGACGGCCCACTCGGGCCGGGGGCCGGTTCTGCCGGTGGCGGAAAAGTGGAGGCCCTGCGGTTGAACGGCCTGCGTGCGGAAATCCGTATGGAGAGTGTACGGAGCGTACTCGCACTGCTCTTGAAGGAGCTTGCGGGCGAACAGACCGGGAACGAGCGGGCACAGGATACGGAACAGAACGGGGGGTTTTGATGTTTGCAGCCCTGAGTGAACACGACATCGCTCCCCGCACGGCCGCGGCGCGAGGCGGTACGGTGGGGCGAGAAGGATGCGGCTACGCGGTCCGAGGAGGGAGCCACCGATGATTCTGCTCCGTCGCCTGCTGGGTGACGTGCTGCGTCGGCAGCGCCAACGCCAGGGCCGTACTCTGCGCGAAGTCTCCTCGTCCGCCCGAGTCTCACTCGGCTATCTCTCCGAGGTGGAGCGGGGGCAGAAGGAGGCTTCCTCCGAACTGCTCTCCGCCATCTGCGACGCGCTGGACGTACGGATGTCCGAGCTCATGCGGGAAGTGAGCGACGAACTCGCCCTCGCCGAGCTGGCTCGGTCTGCCGCGGTCACCGAGTCCGTGCCCACGCCGGTCCGTCCGATGCTGGGCTCCGTCTCGGTGACGGGTGTGCCACCGGAACGGGTGACCATCAAGGCGCCCGCCGAGGCGGTGGACGTGGTCGCCGCGTGACCGTCACGCGCACGGCCCTGTAACGCGACACGTGTGAGGCCCCGGCCGGGGCCCCTCCGGGGAGACCCGGCGGGGCGCGGCCGGGGCCTCAGTGCTGCGGGCAGGCCGCGGCCCCTGGCGCGTCGCAGTTCACCATGCGTCCATTTGCCGGTACCGGGCGGGGCGGTCATGGTGGAAGTACGAGACCGGGTGAACCAACGGAGGCTTTGGATGTACGTCGTCAAAAGCCCGCTGTCCGACGACGCGGACCTCAAGACCGTGGCCGAGGCGCTGCAGGGAGCCCTCGTCGATCTGCTGGACCTCTCGCTGGTCGCCAAGCAGATTCACTGGAACATCGTCGGCCCTCGCTTCCGGTCCATCCATCTCCAGCTCGACGATGTCGTCGCCACCGCGCGCACCCACTCGGACACCGTGGCCGAGCGGGCGGCCACGCTGGGCGTGCCGCCGGACGGGCGCGCCGCGACGGTGGCCACCGGCAGCGGCATCGGTGTGACGCCCGACGGCTGGGTCAGGGACGCGGACGCGGTGGGCACGATCGTGGACGCGCTGGCCGCGGTGATCACGCGGATGCGGGAGCGGGTGGCCGCGACCGGGGAGCCGGACCCGGTGACCCAGGACATCCTCATCGGGATCACGGCGGATCTGGAGAAGCATCACTGGATGTTCCAGGCGGAGAACGGGTGACGGGCCACTCGGCGGCGCCCGTTCGCCCGGAGGCCGCCCGTGCGCGGTCCGGTGCCGCATCGGTGAGCCGTCGATGCCGTCGCTGCTCCTCCACGGCGGGTGAGGCGGCGTTCTAGCGTCCGGCTGGAGGTGACGGCCATGGTGCGGCGGGCAGTGCGCTGGGGGATGACTCTGGGGCTCGGGGCGGTGTGGTCGTGGGCCGTCGTGCGGATCGTGCTGGGGGCGGATGTGGGGGCGCTGGAGAGCGCCGTCGCGGCCGGTGGGTGGGGGCTGAGCCTGCTGCCCGTGCACTGCATGCCGAAGGCGTGTGCCACGGGCGCCGTCGGGCCGGAGCGCTGGGTGACCGCCTGGCGGGCGGGCGAGATCACCAGGGCATCGCGACTCCCCCGTTCGGACGCAGGATCTGGCCCGTCGTGAACGACGACGCGTCGGACGCCAGGTACAGCACGGCGTGCGCGACGTCCTCCTGCTCGCCGACCCGGCCCAGCCGCGACTTGGGCGACACGTGGGTCATCAGGGCCGCCGTGCGTGCCTGCGCCGCGGCGTCGTGGCGTCGTGGCGGGCGGTCATCGGTGTGCGGATCCAGCCCGGGGCGACCGCGCCCGCCCGGATGCCGTGCGGCCCGACCTTGGTCGCCGGCGTCTTCGTGAGCTGCACCACGGCCACCTTTGCCGCGCCGTAGCAGAGCAGCCCGGGGCCACCGGTGTCGACGGCGCCCGAGGCCACGGTGACGATGCTGCCCCCCGAGCCGCGGTCGGGCATCAGCCGAGCCGTCTCCTGGCAGGCGTACAGCACGTCCTTGAAGTTGACGTTCAACACCCGGTCGAGGTGCTTGTCGCGGGTCTCCAGGACCGGACTGCTGTGCATGATCCCGGCGATCGCCGGCCAGCACGTCCAGGCGTTCGCAGGGCCGTACAGCCTGCCGCAGCCCGGCCCGGTCGGTGACGTTCAGCCGATGGGTGCGGGCGGTGCCGCCCCGCACTGCGACGAGGGCCGCTGTCTCGTCCGGGCCGGCCGCGTCCCGGTCGGCGCAGGGCACGGTCGCGCCCGCCTCGGCGAGCAGCACGGCACAGGCCCGGCCGATGCCGCTCGCGGCGCCGGTGACAAATGCGGTGCGTCCGGTGAGGGCGTACGTTCGTGAGCTGCGCCACGGCCGCCTTCGCTGCGCCGTCGACGGTCATGAAGGGACCGTACGAACGTTTCTGACGGATCGTCAGTTTGAGTTGCGAGGGCGGATTCCGCGGGGCTGCGCGGAACCGGGTGCGGGTGCGGGGCCCTGTTGGCAGTTCGGGCACCAGTACGTGGGCCGCTCCCGTGAGCCGTCGTCCTGGTCGGCCACCCGGACCTGGGTGCGGCAGCGCAGACAGGGGCGGGGCGCGCGGCCGTAGACGAACAGGTCCTGACCGCGTCGGCCCGTGGTGGTGCGGACCGGCCGGTCGCGGTTGGCCTCCAGGAGCCGCTTGGCGAGGGCGGGCAGCTTCGCGGCGCGGTCGGCGGGCAGGGCGCCGACCGGCAGCCACGGGGTGACGCCGAGCAGGAAGCAGAGTTCACTCTTGTAGACATTGCCGATGCCCGCGAGGTTGCGCTGGTCGAGCAGGGCCTCGCCGAGGGGCCGGGCGGGGTCCGCGAGGAGGTTGGCGAGGGCTGCTTGCGGGTCCCAGCCGGGACCGAGCAGATCGGGGCCGAGGTGGCCCACGACGCGGGACTCCTCGGTGCTGCGCAGCAGCTCCAGGACCGGCAGGCGGTAGCCCACCGCGGTGTGCTCCCCGGTGCCCAGGATGACGCGGATCTGGTGCGCCGGCCCGCCGCTCCAGCGTTCGCCGTCGCCGTACACCTTCCAGGCGCCGTCCATGCGCAGGTGCGTGTGCAGCGTGAGACCGCCCTCGACGCGGGTGAGCAGGTGTTTGCCGCGCGGGGTGACGTCCAGGACCGTGCGCCCGGTGAGATCGACCGTGGCGTACCTGGGCACCCGCAGGTCGCTGCGGGTCAGTACCCGGCCCGCGAGCGCGCCGTG
The DNA here is from genome assembly GCF_053601275.1 of Streptomyces sp. NPDC004752. Classification (NCBI taxonomy): domain Bacteria; kingdom Bacillati; phylum Actinomycetota; class Actinomycetes; order Kitasatosporales; family Streptomycetaceae; genus Streptomyces; species Streptomyces sp. NPDC004752. Next base: position 20,575 of record NZ_JBSGBN010000155.1, read on the forward strand.
CAGCCGCCTCGCGGCCTGCCAGACCGTGTCACCTTCGGGCATGGGTCAAGGGTGGCACGACGGGTCTGCTTCCGTCGGCGCGTCTGCCTGCGACTGCCTGTTCCTCTGCCTGGGCCCGTGCTTGTGCGTGGATCATGGCCTGGCCTTGCTTGGCCTGGCGTGTGTGTGCATCACGCCGCGGGCCCGAGGTGTGCGTGGATCACGCTCTCAGGCGCAGGCCGCGCGGGGTCGCCACGAAACCGGCTCCTTCCAGGAGAGTGCCGACGGGCGAGGTGAGCGCCGCGCCGCCGTTCACGCGCTCCACCGTGACCGTGCCGAGGGCGCCCGCGCGGGCGGCGGCGGCCAGGGCGTCCGCGGCGGCCCGCAGGCGGGGGTCGTCGGCGGGCTCGGTGTCCGCGGCGGCGGGCCAGGCCAGCAGGGATTTGCCGCCGCGCTCCATGTAGAGCGTCAGCTCTCCGTCCACCAGCACCACCAGCGAACCCGCCTTGCGGCCCGGCTTGTGCCCCGCCCCGGTCGGCGGCTCGGGCCAGGGGAGGGCCGAGCCGTAGGCGTTCGCCGGGTCGGCCGCGGCGAGGACGACCGCCCGGGAGTCGGCGGCGGAGACACGGGTGCGGCGGTCGCCGTATCCGGCGCCGTACGGCAGGGCCGGGCCGCCTCGGGGGCCGCCGTGCCCCGGGGAGGCGAGGTCGGAGAGGTCCTTGGGGGAAACGTAGTCGCCCGGTGCGGTGCGATTGCCGGGCGGCCACGGGATGTCTGCCTCGCGCCCGCGGTCCGCCCAGTCGGTTCCGTCCCTCCCGAATACGGTGGCCGGGTCGAACCCGGTGGCCGAGGTGTCGTCGTCGGTGGCGGATTCGAAGCCCTGGAATCCCTGGTGCGCGAAGTCGGGGGTGCCGTCACCTGCGGACCCCGGGGCTTCGCTCCCCGCGAAGCCAAGGGGTCCGCCGTTCGCCGCGCCGGGGGCGGGCAGGCCGTC
>NZ_JBSGBN010000156.1:0-21520 GCF_053601275.1 Streptomyces sp. NPDC004752
CGCGGGGGCGCGGGGGCTCGCCGGCGCGGGGGCGCGGGGGCGCGGGGCACAGTACTGGGGATCCATCGCGGCATCGCGGGCCGGTGGCAGGTACGGCAGTCTGCGGTGCGCCGGCGCGAGCGCCGGGTGCGCGGACGGCAGACCAAGCTGCCGACGCCCCGGACGTCGGACACACGGGCACCGGCCTCACAGAGATCTGGCGGGCGGCCGGCCTTCGAGGCACGCGCCACCGTACGGCGATGACGGCGGTCGGCCGCACGGCGGAACCACCGCACGACCGTTGATCCGCCCCGCACACAGCCGCCCGTACGCGGGGAGCCCCCTGCGCCTCGCCGAGCGAGAACATCCCGGTGCGCACCGGCACGGCTCCGACGCGGACCGACCCCGGCACCACGTGGCTCAGGGGTCCCGGTCAGACCGGCAGGCGGGGGACGCTCTCGATCAGCCTGCGGGTGTACGGGTGCTTCGGCGCGCCCAACACCTGGGCGGTGTCGCCCTGTTCGACGATGCGGCCGCGTTCCAGCACGGCGGTGCGCTCACACAGGGAGGCGACCACCGACAGGTCGTGGGAGACCATGACGAGCGTCAGCCCGTGCTCCCGCTGCAACTCGGCGAGCAGATCGACGACCTTGACCCGGGTGGTGACATCGAGCGCGCTGACGGGTTCGTCGGCGAGCAGCACGCGCGGCCCGCACACCGTGGCCCGGGCGATGGCGATGCGCTGGCGCTGCCCGCCGGAGAACTCGTGCGGATAGCGGTCCGCCGCGTCGGCCGGCAGGCCCACGCGCTCCAGGGCCGCGGCCACCTTCGGCGCCGCGCCGACCCGGGTGTCGATGCCCAGGGAGCGCAGCGGTTCGGCCACGATGGCGGCGACGCGCCGACGCGGGTCCAGGGAGGAGTAGGGGTCCTGGAAGACGCACTGCACGCTGCGCCTGAAGCGGCGCAGCTGCGCCCGGTCGCGCGGGGACAGTTCGGCGCCGTCGAAGCGTACGCCGCCGGCGGTCGGCCGGGACAGGCCGAGCAGCAGGCGCAGCAGGGTCGTCTTGCCCGCCCCGGACTCGCCCACCAGGGCGAGGCTGTGCCCGGCCTCGACGGCGAGGGAGACGCCCGCCACGGTGTCGGTGGCGCTCCCCCGGTGGCGCAGCGCCACGTCCTTCAGCTCCAGTACGGGCGTCACCGCGGGCTCCTTTCGTCCAGGGCGGACTCCAGTTTCCGGGCGCTGGCCACGAGGTCCGCGGTGTACCGCTCGCGCGGGGCGCGGACGAGATCGAGGACGGTGCCCTCCTCGACGGCCCGGCCGTCCTTCAGCACCAGGGCGCGGTCGGTCACCCGGGCGACGACGGCGAGGTCATGGCTGACGAAGAGCACCGCCATCTCCCGTTCCCGGACCAGGGTGTCGATCAGGTCCAGCATCTCCGCCTGTACGGACACGTCCAGGGCGGTGGTCGGCTCGTCGGCGATCAGCAGCCGGGGCGCACAGGCCAGGGCCATGGCCAGGGCGACGCGCTGCCGCTGGCCGCCGGAGATCTCGTGCGGGAAGGCCCGCGCGATGCGCTCCGGCTCCGGCAGCCGCACCTGTGCCAGCGCCTCGCGTACGCCCTCTCGCAGATCGGTGCCCTTCAGGCCGGTGCGCCTGCCCAGGGGTTCGGCGACCTGGCGGCCCACCCGCATCAGCGGGTCGAGCGCGGTCAGCGGCTCCTGGAAAACGACGGCGGCGTCCCGGCCGCGCACGGTGGCCAGTCGCCGCTCGCTCGCGCCGACGATCTGGGTGCCGGCCAGTTCCACGCTGCCGGTGGCGGACATGCCGCCGGGCAGCAGGCCGAGCACCGCGAGCGTCGTGAGCGATTTGCCGGAGCCGGACTCGCCGATGAGCCCCAGCCGTTCGCCGCTCGCCACGCTGAAGGACAGATCGTCGACCAGTGTCCGGCCGTCGCCGGTGCGGACGGTCAGGCCACGGACGTCGAGGAGGGTCATGAACGCCTCCGGCGGGTCGCCGGGTCGAGGGTGTCGCGCAGCCCGTCGGCGATGAGGTTGACGCCGATCACGAGCAGGACGAGCAGGATGCCGGGGGCCAGGGCGCCGGCGGGGGCGGTGGTGAAGGTGGCCTGCGCCTCCTGGAGCATGCGGCCCCACGAGGCGTTGGGCGGCGGCGCGCCCAGGCCCAGGTACGACAGTGCGGCCTCGGCGAGCACGGCGAGACCGAACTGGAGGGCCAGGTTGACCACGAGGGTGGGCCAGATGTTGGGCAGCACATGGCCGAGCACGGTGCGCGGCCAGGACGTGCCGGAGGTGCGGGCCGCGGTGATGTAGTCCTGCGCCAGGACCCGCTTGACGAGGATGCGTACCAGCCGGGCGACGACCGCGCTCTGCGCCAGTCCGATCGCGAGGACCGCGGAGCCGAGGGTCGCCGAGCGGGCGGCCACGATGAGCATCGCGAGCAGCAGGGTCGGGAAGGCGATCAGGATGTCGAGGAACGCGGAGAGCGTGTCGTCGAGCCAGCCCTGGGCGAACGCGGCGAGCACGCCGAGGGTGACGCCGATCACGGCGGCGATGAGCACCGAGCCGAGCCCCGCCTCGACGGCGATCCGGGAGCCGGTCATCACCTGGGTGAACAGGTCCCGGCCGAGCTTGTCGGTGCCGAGCAGATGTCCTTCGCCGGGACCGGCGAGCCGCCCGCCGGAGGTGTCGTCGGCCGGGTACGGCAGCCAGCACAGGGAGGCCAGGGCGAGCAGGGCGATGGCGCCCGCCAGGACACAGCCGACGACGAGTGTGGCGGAGCCGCGGACCCGTCGTCCGGCGCGTGTGGCGCTCTTGGGTCGCGCCGGTTCGAGCACGTCGGTCCCGGTCATCGGGCACCTCCCGACAGTCGGCCGCGCAGCCGCGGGTCGACGATCCGCTGGACCAGGTCGGCGACGAAGCCGATGAGCAGCACGGCGAGGGTGGAGACGAACAGCACGCCCTGGATGACCGGGTAGTCGTGCTGGGCGATGCCGGTGGCGAGCAGCGAGCCGAGGCCGGGCAGCGCGTACACGGATTCCACGACGACCGCGCCCAGCAGGGTCGAGGCGAGTTCGATGCCGAGCACGGAGATTACCGGCACGGAGGCGTTGCGCAGTCCGTGCCGCCACATCGCCCGGCCGAAGGAGGAGCCCAGGGCGCGGGCGGTACGCAGATAGTCGCTGCCCAGCACGTCGAGGGTGGCGGAGCGGACGTAGCGGATCAGGGAGGCGCTCATCACCAGGGCGATGGTGGCGACCGGGAGCACCAGCGAGCGGATCGCGTCCGCGGGGGCGGACCAGCCGTCCTGCGGGAAGCCGCCGGCGGGCAGCCAGCCCGCGTTCAGCGCGAACACGGCGATGAAGATCATGCCGAGCCAGAACACCGGGACGGCGATGCCCAGTTGGGAGACGCCGCTGAGCAGGGCACCGTACCAGGTGTGCCGCTTGTGGGCGGCGACGAACCCGGTGGGTACGGCGATGAGGACGGCCAGGACGAAGGCGGCGAGGGTCAGCGGCACGGTGACGTCCAGCCGGGCGGAGACCTCGGGTCCGACGGGCAGCGAGCTGACGAAGGAGGTGCCGAGGTCGCCGCTCGCCAACTGCCCGAGCCAGTGGGTGAACTGTTCGGGCAGCGGCTTGTCGGAGCCGATGGAGTGCCGGGCCGCGGCGATCTGCTCGGGGCTCGCGCCGACCGAGGTGAGCGCGTTGGCCGGGTCGCCGGGCAGCATGCGCAGCAGTACGAACAGCACCACGCTCGCCAGGGCCAGCGACACCGCGAGGAAGACCAGGCGGCGCAGCAGGTAGCGGGCCATCAGCCCTTCTTCTTGATGTCGTAGGCGTAGAACTGCGAGTTGAGGCCGTTGAGCGGGTAGCCGGACAGCTTGCTGGAGGCGACGACGATCTGCGGGTACAGATACAGCCAGTCGCTGGCCGCGTCCTCGGCGGTCTTGCGGTTGACCTTCTTCAGCAGTTCGGTCTGCCCGGCGGTGGTCCGGGCCTCCTCGGCCTGCCGCACCCACTGGGTGACCTGCTTGTTGTCATAGCCCCAGTAGAAGTCGGGGTTGCCGTACCAGACGAGGTCGCGGTCGTTGACGTGTTCCTGGAGCGTGGCCGTGAAGTCGTGGTTCTTGTAGACCTTCGTGTACCACTGGTCCGGCGTGATCGTGTTGATCGTGACCGTGATGCCGACCTTGGCGAGTTCGGACTTGATGAAGGTCGCGGCGGTGGGGTGCGGGTCGTAGTTCGGGGTGTCGAGGGTGAACGTGAAGCCCTTGGCGTGGCCTGCCTCGGCGAGCAGCTTCTTGGCGCGGGCCGGGTCGTAGGCGTTGACCTTGGTGAGGTCCTCGTACCAGGGGTCGGTGGGCGGCACCATCGAGCCGATGGGCTTGCCGTAGCCGCCCCAGACCGACTCCAGGAGCTTCTTGTCGTCGATGGCCGCGGAGACGGCCTGGCGGACCCTGACGTCGGTGAAGGGCTTGGCCTTGTCGTTGAAGGCGAGCAGCAGCTTGGTGGTCGAGTTCCCGTCGCTGACCTTGTAGTTCTGGTTGTTCTTGAACTGGTCGAGGGAGTCCGGGGACTGCTCGCTGGTGACCACGTCGACGGCGTTGGTCTGCAGGGCGTTGTTGAGCGCCGTGGCGTCCTTGTAGTAGTGGAAGACGGCCTTCTGGTTGCGGGCGGCGTCGCCCCAGTACCCGGCGAACCGGTTCAGGCTCAGGGCGGAGCCCCGGGTCCACTTGGCCAGCGTGTAGGGGCCGGTGCCGTCCTCGGTCGTCTTCAGGTTCTTCGCCTGGGAGTTGATGATCCAGACGTAGGAGAGGTTGTAGACGAAGGAGATCGACCGTTGTGACAGCGTGACCTTGACGGTGCGCGCGTCGGGGGTGGCGATGTCCTTGATGACCTCAAGGTTGCTCTTGCGGGCGGACTGGGAGTCGTCCGCGATGACCTTCTCCAGGCTGTACTTGACGTCACCGCTGGTCAGCTGCTTGCCGCTGTGGAACTTCACGCCGTCGCGCAGGGTGAAGGTGTAGGTGAGGCCGTCGGCGCTGACCTTGTGGTCCCGGGCGAGGAGCTTGTCCACCTTGCCGTCGTCGGTGAGCCTGAACAGCCCTTCGTAGACATTGCCGTTGAGGGCTTCGGTCACGCCCTGGCCGCCGCCCGCGGTGTTGTCGAGGTTCTGCGGCTCGTAGAGCGAGCCGATGTTGACGGTGGCGTTCTTGTCCCACGTGCCGCCGGAGGCGCTGCCGCCGGAGCCGGAGCCGCCGCACGCGGTCAGGGTGAGGGCGAGGGCGGCCACGGTGGCGGTGCCGTACAGGGAGGTCTTCTTGATGTTCACGGTGGTGTGCGCTTTCGTGCTGCGGTGCGGGAGGGCTGCGGGGTCAGTGCTGTGCGGGGACGCCGCCGCGGAAGACGGGGCGCTTCTCGCCGGCCTCGACGGGCAGGTGGAAGCGGTTCTGCCGGGGCGGCATCGGACAGTTGTACTGATCGGAGAACCCGCACGGCGGCACGAAGGCGCGGTTGAAGTCGAGCAGAACGCGGTCCTCGTCCGCGGTGCGCTGCACGAAGAGGAATCGGCCGGCGCCGTAGGTGGTGTCCCCGTTGGTGGGGTCGCCGAAGACGAGCAGCAGGGTGCCGTCGTCGTCGAAGGCGCTGAGGGTGTAGTCGCGGCCGTCGACGGTGAGCGTGATGTCGCCGGGGACGACGAGGTCGCGGGTGCCGCCGTTGTCCCGGAGGTGTTCGAAGGGCACCCGGCGGGCCCCGGGCACGAGCGTGTAGGTGGCGTGCAGCACCCAGGCGGGGTCGTACGGGAAGGCGTCGACCCGGTCGAAGCGGCGGATGGCCGGTGAGTCGGCGTCCCAGAGGCGCAGGCCGTGCTCGGGCTCGCCGGTGACGAGGTCGGTCCGCCGGAGTGTGGTGACGGTCACGGTGTCCGGCCGGCCGGCCCGGGCCCGCTCCGCGTCCGGGCGCTCGCCTGCCGGGAGCCAGCGGGTCTCGACGAGCGCGAGGTTCCCGGTCGGCGCGGTCAGGGCCCGCAGGCGCTCGGCGCGCCAGGCGTGCCACCGCGCGACGGCATCGGTGGCGGGCTGGTCGGTGGTGGCGTGGGACACGGTCGGACTCATTCGCGTAGCGGGGACGGCGGCCTCACACCGCGGACATCACGCTGCGCGAATGAGTGGCCAAAGCATGCTCTTTATCTGCCATAAGAGGATCTAATGTCAAATGCCGCAGACACATCTTGAGACGGCCGTCGCTCACCGGCGCACCCCGAGGGCGGCAGCCCGGTCTCCGCGACCCGGTACGCCTCGTGACCTCCCGGGCCCACGCCGGGCCCCGGCCCCGTGCCGACGGAATGGGCCGCTACCGGCCCACGCCGTCCTCCCCCGCGCGCTCGCGGACCCGGGCCGTTCTAAAGGTCTTCGGGGCGACGCAACGAGCGCCTCTGAAGCAGGCCACCCAGGATGACCAACCCGATGGTGAGGGCGAAGAGCGTGTTCAGCACGATCATCGAATCCCCTGCCGACTTGAAGGACATACCGGTGGCCAGGCCCGCGGCCAGCGACACCGCCCCGTACCCCCACTGATCCGGCCGTACTACGCGGCTGCGCAGCCACGGCAGCAGCCACCCGGTGGCCAACGCCACGCAGCCCGCCAGAGCCAACAGGCCAAAGGCCGCCGCGGCCACACCCACAAGGAACCAGTCCATGCCCCACCCCCTCTGCGCCTGATGAAAACGAAGGGGCACGCTTCAGCGTCTCGCCACACCGCGCCCCGTTCGGCGGCCTCACCGTACCGCCCCACGCACCACAGGAGCGCCCGATGACCGCCCCCCGGAACACCCCACTGTGCACCGCGGTCACCTGCGACCGCCAAGGGCGTCGGGACCCGGATCGCGGCGGTGTTCCTGCCGCGGTGTTCCTACGGTGGTGTTCCTACGGCCGGGCGCCCACGTCGAGATCCGCGGCCGCACATGTCGCCGTCCCTCCGGCCGGGTTCGGGCTCCGGCCGGCAAGCGTGCAAGCCCGCCATGCCCCGACGGATGACCCGTCAGGTGACCCGTCAGGGACCTGAACACCCCGGTTCCGGGCGCGCACATGTCGTGCAGGCGAAGAGACGGGCACTCACCTTACGTCCGGCGAACGACTTGGGAAACGCTTGGTACTTGAGCCGCACAGCACCTTGTTGCCCGGTATCTACGCGCGTATCTTTCCAGCCGACGTATCAGTCTTCCACCACCTCCCACGGTTCAGTCGCGTCGTCCCGACCCCCTGCACGAAAGAGCCCACGTGTCTGCACATATACCGCTGAGCCTGCGCGGCAGAGGCGCCAAGGCCGGCCTCATCGCCCTTCCCCTCGGCATCGCCGGATCGCTGCTCGCCCTTCCCCTCACCGCCCAGGCGGCGCCGTCGCCCGACGCCGTCATCTCCGAGGTCTACGGCGGCGGCGGCAACTCCGGGGCGTCCCTCACCCACGACTTCATCGAGCTGGGCAACGCCGGTGGCGCGCCGTTCGACCTGAGCGGCTGGTCCGTTCAGTACCTCAGCGGCTCGCCCACCGCGAGCAGCAAGTGGCAGGTCACCCCGCTGACCGGGGCCGTCCCCGCGGGCGGCAACTACCTGGTCCAGGAGGCCAAGGGCGCGGCGGGCGACACCGCCCTGCCGACGCCGGACGCCACCGGCGCCATCGCCCTGTCGGCGACCAGCGGCACCGTCGCGCTGGTCCACTCGACCACCGCGCTGACCTGCCTGACCGCCGCGGACTGCACGGCCGACGGCACGGTGAAGGACCTGGTCGGCTTCGGCACCGCCGTGGTCCGCGAGGGCAGCCCCGCCACCGGCGCGGGCAACACCACCTCCGTCGCGCGCGCCGCCTCGCTCGCCGACACGGACGACAACGCGGCCGACTTCACCGGCGGCACCCCGAGCCCTCGCAACGCCTCCGGTGACGGCGGCAGCGGCAACCCGTCGCCGTCGCCCACCCCGTCGCCCACCGACACCGCCCCGGGCCCGCTGCGCATCCACGACATCCAGGGCAGCACCCGGGTCTCCCCGCAGAACGGCAGGACCGTCACCCAGGTGCCCGGCGTGGTGACCGGTGTGCGCGTCACCGGCACGAAGGGCTACTGGATCCAGGACCCCGAGCCGGACCAGAACCCCGCCACCAGCGAGGGCATCTTCGTCTACACGGGCTCCGCCACCCCGCTCGTCAAGGTCGGCGACTCGGTACTGGTGTCCGGCAAGGTGAGCGAGTACTACCCCGGCGGCCAGAACAGCGGCACGCAGTCCGTCACCGAACTGACCGGCCCGACCGCGGCCGTGCTCTCCACCGGCAACCCGCTGCCGACGCCGGAGACCGTCGACGCGCAGACGCTGCCCGACGCCTACGCGCCGCAGGCCGACGGGGGCCGCATCGACTCCCTGGAGCTGAAGCCCGGCACCTACGCGCTGGACTGGCTGGAGTCCCGCGAGGGCATGCTGGTGCAGATCGGCGACTCCCGGGTGGTGGGCGCCTCCAACGCGTACAACGAGACGTGGATCACCACCAAGCCCGAGCAGAACCCGACCCCGCGCGGCGGCACGATCTACAAGGGTTACGACAGCCCCAACTCGGGCCGTCTCCTGATCAGCCCGCTGACCGGGGACAAGCTCCACGCGAACGTCGGCGACACACTCACCGGCACCACCTCGGGCCCCGTGGACTACTCCAGCTACGGCGGCTACAACGTCCAGGCGACGCGGGTCGGCACGGTCGAGTCCGGCGGCCTTGAGCCGGATGTGGCGAAGAAGGCCAAGCGGAAGCAGCTGTCCGTCGCCACCTACAACGTCGAGAACCTCGACCCGACGGACCCGCAGAGCAAGTTCGACCGGCTCGCCGAGGGCGTCGTCAAGAACCTGGCCTCCCCGGACATCGTGAGCCTGGAGGAGATCCAGGACAACAACGGTGCCAAGGACGACGGCACGGTCACGGCCGACAAGACGATGAACCAGTTCATCGAGGCCATCAAGGCGGCCGGCGGCCCGGCGTACGACTGGCGCTCCATCGACCCGGTCAACGACCAGGACGGCGGTGAGCCGGGCGGCAACATCCGCAACGTCTTCCTGTTCAACCCCGCGCGCGTCACCTTCGTCGACCGGCCGGGCGGCGGCTCCACCACCGGCGTCGAGGCCGTCGACGACGGCAAGAAGGGTGTGCGGCTCTCCGCCTCGCCGGGCAGGATCAACCCCACCTCCGACGCCTGGAAGAGCAGCCGCAAGCCGCTGGTCGGCGAGTTCCGCTTCCGCGGTGAGCAGATCTTCGTGGTCGGCAACCACTTCAACTCCAAGGGCGGCGACCAGCCGGTGCACGGCTCCGTCCAGCCGCCGGTGCTCGGTTCCGAGACCCAGCGCGTCGCCCAGGCGACGGAGGTCAACACCTTCGTGCGCGGCCTGCTCGCCAAGGACAAGAAGGCCAAGATCGTCGTCCTCGGGGACCTGAACGACTACCAGTTCTCCAAGCCGCTGGCCACGCTGACCGCCGGCGGGGTCCTCAAGGACCTGATCAACACGCTGCCGGTGAACGAGCGCTACAGCTACGTGTACGACGGCAACTCGCAGACCCTGGACCACATCCTGGTCTCGCCCGCCGTCAAGAAGCCGGGCTACGAAATCGTCCACATCAACGCCGAGTTCGCCGACCAGAGCAGCGACCACGACCCGCAGGTGGTCCGCATCAAGTAGCGGCACCGTCCCGACCGGTCGCCTCCACGACGGGTGGCGCACACCTCAACCGGTGTGCGCCACCCGCGTGTTCGGCCAGGGGACGACCCGCGGTCACGGCTCCTCGGGCCGCGGCGGGACGTAGAACGCCGTGGTGGCGCTCACCGCCGCCGCCACCGCGTCGGCCGGGGCGCCCGAGGCCGCGTACGCCCTGCCCCATGCCTCGCTGCTGCGGGTCAGGTAGGTGCGGGCCTCGTCGGTGGCCTCCCAGGCCGCGGCGCCGCCCGGGCCGATCCCGGCGCCGCGCAGATGCAGTCCGAGCCCGAGCAGCCCCACGTCCCAGCCGACGCCGACCGCCCCGGGGCCGTACTGGTCCCAGAACTCCTGCGGTACGACCGAGACATGCTCCAGCTCGAACACCGTCCGCTCGGCGCCCTCCGGGGTGAGCCGCACCTCCACCTCGCTGAATCCCGGGTTCCCGGCCATCACCCAGCTCACCCTGAGCCGCCGGGGCGACTCGCACTCCAGGATCTCGCCGCCGGCGTTGCCCTCCAGCTGATAGCTCCCACCCACCTTGAGGTCGCCGCTCACGGGCAGGAACCAGCGGGCGATCCGCTCGGGGTCCGTGCAGGCGTCCCAGACGTCCTCGGCCGGGGCGTCGTAGGTGCGCCGCAGCAGAACCGTGCGGGCCTCGCCGTCGGGCACGGTCCGGCGTCCCACGGCCCGGTGCATGGCGTTGATCTGGTCGACCATGTCGTTCATGGCTGCTCTTCCCTGTCGCTGTGTCGTCCGCGGCGCAGGCGCCTGCCGCGCGCCGACGAGCAGGACCGGCCCCGTGCCGGGCCGAGGGTTCGGTCGGGCACGGGGCCGGTCCGCCGCCGGTTACGGCCGCTGCCCCCGCTCGGTCGTGGGCGGCACCGGCTTGGTACGCCCGGAACCCGCGGCCACCTGCTCGGGATCGAGTATCTGGTCGCCGTACAGGTCCTGGAGCCAGTTGGTCTGGTAGATGGTGTCCAGGTAGCGCTCGCCGAGATCCGGGGCGATGGCCACCGCGGTGAGGTCGGACGTGCCGTGCTCGTCCAGCCAGGCCGTCGCGCCGCTGACCACCGTGCCGGTGGAGCCGCCGAACAGGAAACCGCCTCTGGCCAGCCGGTGACACATCCGGATGGTGTCCGCCTCCTCGACCCAGATGACCTCGTCCACGAGGGACTCGTCGAGCAGCGGCGGGCGCATGCTCATACCCAGGCCGGGGATCATCCGGCGGCCGGCCTTGCCGCCGAAGGCCACCGAGCCCTCGCTGTCCACCGCGACGATCCGCACCGGCCGGTGCCAGTGCCGGAAGTAGCGGGCACAGCCCATCAGCGTTCCGGTGGTGCCGGCGCCGACGAACAACACGTCAAGGCGTGGGAACTGACGGGCGATCTCCGGCCCCGTGCGGTGGTAGTGCGCCCGCCAGTTGCCCGGGTTGGTGTACTGGCTGAGCCACACATACCGGTCGTCGGAAGCACACAGCGACCGGACGTATTCGATCCGGGCGCCGAGGAAACCGCCGTTGGCGTCGGTGTCGGCGATGACGTGCACCTCACTGCCCAGCGCCTCCATCAGGAGCCTGGTGGAGAGGTTGCAGCGGGAGTCCGTCACGCACAGGAACCGGTAACCCTTGCTGGCGGCGATGATGCTGAGCGCCACGCCGAGGTTTCCCGACGAGGACTCGACCAGGGTCGAGTCCGGCATCAGGACTCCGTCACGCTCGGCGGCCTCCACCATCTCCACCGCGGCCTTCAACTTGATCGAGCCCGCGAAGTTGAAGCCCTCGCACTTCAGGTAGAGGGAACGCCCGAGTGTCGGCTGCAGATCGACGTAGAGCTGGCCTTCGTTGAAGGCGTGGGGAGCGGATATGACGGGCACGTGGGCCTCCTGGTGCCAGGGCTGAGGGACAGGGCGTCAGCCGTACCGGCGCAGGTCGTGGAAGAAGTCGTCGATGAGGCGGAGGTCGCCCGCCCGGGCTGCTTCGTCGTAGACGTACTTGCCGACGGCGAGGTCGAGGACGCCGAGCCCGAACGGCGAGAAGATCACCGTGCGGTCGGCCGGCGGGAGGACCCGCTTGCACATCACGTCGTCGAGGGTGCCGTTCAGGAAGTCGCGGTTGCCGGTGAGCTGTTCGGCCAGGTGCGGAGACGTGTCCGCCTTCAGGCAGTGCTCGACGTCGTCGACGAAGTTCGCCGCGCCGAGCAGGATCTCCGGGGCGAGGTCGCGCAGGGAGACATGCAGGACGAGCGGGTGATGCGCGAACAGTCCCTGGTCACTGATGTGCGGGGTGCCGGCCACGGTGGCGAAGACCACCAGGTCGCTGGAGCGGATCAGGTCCTCGGCACTGTCGTGGACGACGACCTCTCCGGTGGCGCCGGACTGGCGCAGATAGCCGCAGAACCCGGCGGTGCTGTCGGCGGACAGGTCGTGCACGCCGATCGTCTCGAAACTCCAGCCGGTGCCCGCGAGGAAGGTGTGGATGTAGCGGGCGATCAGCCCCGTGCCGAAGAACCCGATGCGGGTGGGGCGGGACCGGTTGCGGCTGAGCCAGTCGGCCGCCAGCGCGGCCGAGGCCGCGGTCCTGGTGGCGCTGATGATGGAGCTTTCCAGGCAGGCGAACGGGTAGCCGGTGGCGTGGTCGTTGAGGATGAGGACCGCGGAGGCCCGGGGCAGCCCCGACGTCACATTCTCCGGGAAGCTGGAGATCCACTTCAGGCCGTCGACCTGCGCGGGCCCGCCGACCGAGGCCGGCAGCGCGATGATGCGCGACGAAGGACGGTCCGGGAAGCGCAGGAAGTAGGACGGCGGATTGACCGTGTCCCCGGCGCCGTGCAGCCGGTAGGTGGCCTCGACCAGATCCGTGATCTCCCGCTCGCGCCCGGCGAGGGTCTGCTGCACCTGCGCTCCGGGGATCACCGCGAAGCCGGGCGCGGGCGCCGCCTGGGTGCTGGCCCGCCGGGCGGCGGGCGACAGGACGTTCGTCATCGCGCGCTCGCCTCCGGGGTCGGGACACAGTCGGCCAGTCGCCGGGGTTCGGCCATGGAGACCAGCACCTGGCGCTCGCCGGTGTACGGCTCCCTGCTGTGTGCGGTGCGGATGTTGTCGACCAGCAGTACGTCGCCGGCCTGCCAGGGCTCGCGTCGGGTGAGCCCCTCGTAGGTGCTGTTGAGCTGCTCGACGACGTCCTCGCCGATCGGGCTGCCGTCGCCGTAGCGGGTGTTGAACGGCAGCCCGTCCGCGCCGTACTCGTCCACCAGGTACTCGCGCACCTCGGGCGCCAGCGTCCACTCGTTGAGGAAGGCGATCTGGTTGAACCAGCAGCGCCGTCCGGTGACCGGGTGGCGGACCACGGCGCTGCGCAACTGCCGGGTGTGCAGGGAGCCGTCGGGCTGCCAGGTGAAGTCGATGGCGTGGGCGCGGCAGTAGCGTTCGACGGCGGCGCGGTCCTCGGTGCCGAAGGACTCCGCGAGGGAGGCCCCGATCTCGTCGTTGTAGCAGCGGGTGAGCAGCCAGCCCTCGCGCTCGAATCGCTCGCTGAGCGCCTTGGGCAGCGCCTTGAGCACCTGTTCCGCGTCGGCCACCGCGGTCGCCCCGCCGTCGCCGGGCGGTATCAGGCAGGCGAAGAGCATCAGGCCGGGGACCTCCAGCGTGTAGCTCAGCTCGTGGTGCATGCACATCGGCTGGTTGGCGGGCCAGGTGGAGGAGGAGTACAGGCCCGGGCTGTACGTCTCCCGGGGGGCGAATGCCTCCCGTTCGGTCATGAGGCCGCCGGCCAGGCCCGCGAAGACGGCGCCGACCTGGTCCGGTGTGCGCGGACCCAGGCCGCGCACTAGCAGCGCACCGTGCTCGGCGACCTGCGCGCGCAGCGCGTCACGGTGCTCGGTCGCCCAGCCCGGCGCGTCGCCGGGCGGGGATATGTGCAGGAGCGGGGGGCGGTCCGGCGCCAGCTCCACATCGAGCGGTGGTGCCAGGGGTGAGGACGTCATCTCGGTTTCCTTTCGGTTGCCCCTGTGGGGGCGGTGGGGGCTCAGGAAGAGGCCAGCGGTGCGGTGGCACCGAGGACGGCCCGTGCTGCTTCGGCCGGGCGGGTCCGCAGGAAGTGATGGCCGCCGTCGGCCAGTTCATGCAGCTCCACCCGTTCGGCCAGCGGCTGCCAGGCCCGGTGGCGGTCCGGCTCGCCGGCCGTGCTCGGGTCGTCGGCGGCCATGACCACGGTCACCGGAGCGGTCAGCTTCACCGCGGGCGGCGTCTGAAGGGCGTCGGCGAGGTAGTGGTGCGCGCTCACGCAGTCGTGCCGGTAGGCGGCGCCGACGCGTTCGGCGTGCCGGGCGTTCAGCTCGGCGAGTTCGGGGTAGCCGCTGTCCTCGGCCAGCCTCGCCGCGATCTCGGCGTCGCTGCGCTCGGTCAGTTCGTCGGCGGCGGCACGCCGCTCGGCGGGGGTGCCGGGCAGCTGCGCCGCGAGGAACACCCGCGCGACGTCCACACCGCGGTCCTGGAGCAGCGTGGCCGTCGCCAGGGCCGATGCGGCGCCCGCGGAGTGGCCCCACAGCATGACCCGGGTCAGGCCGCGCGCGGTGATCTCGTCGGCCACCCGCTCCGCCAGCCGGGCGAGCGGCGCGAACGGCTCGTCGTGGGCGGCGAGGTCGTGGCCGGGCAGTTCCACGGCGTACACCGCGGTTCCGCTGCCCGCCAGCGCGCTCGCCATCGGCTGGTAGTTGACCGCGTTGCCGCCCGCGTAGGGGAAGCAGATCAGGGCGCACGCCGCGGTACCGTCCGCCGCCGTCAGCGGCTGGAGCAGTTCGGCGGGCGGCCGGGCGGTGCCATCGAGCAGCGCCGCGAGGTCCGTGAGCACCGGGTGCCGGGTGATGTCCTTGAGGGACACCGCCCGGTCCAGGGCGATGGTGAGCCGCACGGCCGTCAGGGAGGTGCCGCCGCGGTCGAAGAAGTGGTCCCGGCGGCCGATCTGCGGCTCGGGGACGCCGAGCAGTTCCGCCCAGACGGCCGCCAGCTTCCGCTCGGTCGGGGTGAGCGGGGCACGGCCGGGCTCCGGCGCGGTGTCGTCGTCGGGCGGCGCCGTCTGTTCGGCCAGCGCGGTCAGGGCCTTCTTGTCGGTCTTGCCGTTGGCGGTCAGCGGAAGGGCGTCCTGCCAGTGGAAGGCCGACGGGACCATGTAGGCGGGCAGGACGGCGGCCAGCGCCTTGCGCAGTTCGTCCGTGGGCAGCCGCCGGCCCGTGTAGAAGGCGGTCAACTGCTTGTTCCGGCCGGCCCGTTCGGCGACGACGACCGCGCCGTCGCGCACCCCGGCCACCCGCAGCAGGGTGTTCTCGATCTCGCCGATCTCGATGCGGAAGCCGCGGATCTTGACCTGGCTGTCCCGGCGGCCGAGGAACTCCAGCTTTCCGCCGGGGTGCCAGCGGCCCCAGTCCCCCGCCAGGTAGAGCCGCTCGCCCGGCCGGTACGGGTCTTCGCGGTACGCCTCGGCGGTCCGCTCGGGATCGTTGACGTAGCCCCGCCCCACGCAGACACCGGAGAACGCGATCAGGCCCGGGGCGCCCAGCGGCACCAGGGACAGCTGCTCGTCGACCACATGGACCCGGACGTTGTTGATCGCGCGGCCGAGCAGCACCCGTTCGGGCACCTTGTCCATGACCTCGTGGTTGGTGTCGTCCGACGTCTCGGTGAGCCCGTAGGCGTTGACCAGCTTGATGCGCGGCTGACCGGCGAACCAGCGCTGGACCAGTTCACGTTTCAGCGCCTCGCCGGTCACCGACACACAGCGCAGGTCCGGCAGTTCGCGGGGATGCCGCTCCAGGTAGGAGACCACGACCTCCAGATAGGAGGGCACGACCTGCACCACGCCGACCCGGCCCGCGACGAGTGTGTCGAGGAACCGCTCCACGTCCACGACGACGTCCTGGCCGACCAGCAGTGTCCGGCCGCCGACCAGCAGCGCCGACACCAGTTGCCACAGTGAGATGTCGAAGCACTGCGGGGCGGTCTGGGCCACCACGCGTCCCTCGGTGATCCCCAGGTCGCCGATCTTGGCGTAGAGATGGTTGAGCATGCCCGCGTGCTCGCACATCGCGCCCTTCGGCTCACCGGTGGAGCCGGAGGTGAAGTAGATGTAGGCCAGTTGGCCGGGCGACACCCGCACCCCGACGTCGCCGTCCGGGTGTCCCTCCTGGTACGCCGCCTCGATCAGCACCTTCTCCGCGTCCGGGAGGCCGGTCAGGGCCTCGTCCAGGGTGCCGGTGCTGCCGGACTCGGTCAGCACCAGCCGGCATTCGGCGCGCGACAACGTTGCCAGGACGCGCCCTGCCGGGAAGTGCGGCTCGATCGGCAGATAGACACCGCCGGCCTTGAACACCGCCAGCACCGAGGCCAGCCAGTCGAGGTTGCGCTCGGTGACCACGGCGACCACGCCCTCGCGCTTCAGCCCGCGCGCCAGGAGTGCGCGCGCCAGCCGGTTCGCGCGGGCGTTCAGCTCGCCATAGGTCCAGGACCGGTCACCGCACACCGCCGCGACCGCCTCCGGATGGGCCCGCACACGCTGCTCGAACAGCTCGTGCGCCCGCGCCTTGGGCAGGACCCGGCCGGGCCCGGCCAGCCCTTCGAGCTGCTCATGCACCTCGTCGGCCGACACCAGGCTCTGCCGGGCGTGCTCGGCGTCCGCGTCGGCCGCCATCAGGCGCAGCGCGGCCAGGTGGTAGCCGCCGATCCGGGCCGCGTACCCGGCGTCGAGCACCTGTGTGCGATAGCGCAGCCGCAGCGCCAGCCGGCCGCCCCGCTCGGACCAGCCGAGCCCCAGCACGGCGTCGTCCACCAGTGTGCCCGCGGTCCCGGCCGGGTCGAACACGACCTCGTACGACGGCCCCGCAACCCGCATCTCCCGCCACAGCCCGTCGACCGGGAACTCGCGGTGCGCGAGCAGTTCGGACTCGGCGCGCTGCGCGGCGGCCACCAGGGCGCGCCAGGAGGCGGGTTCGACGGTCAGCCGGCACGGCAGCGGTGTGCTCCGTGCCCCGGCGACATAGCCCGTCACCACCTCCCGCTCGGCGGAGAGGGCGGCGAGCACCTTGGCGTGCGCGGCGAGCAGCACCGCGCTCAGCGGCACATTCAGCTCGTGCGCCAGCGCGCGCACCTGCGCCGCCAGGTCGTCCGGCGCCGCCGTCTCGTACTCGGCCACTCCCGCCACGGGCTCGCCGACCCAGCGCGGCACGGCGGTGCAGCCGCCGGCGCTCAGCACCCGGCTCCAGTACTCCCGGTCCGTTTCCACCTGCGCTCCCATCGAATGGCCTTCCTCAACTCACCGTCGTGGTGGCGCCGCCAGCCGACGACGTTGCCGTTGTCTGGACCGCCGCCGGCGCGCCGGGGCCCGAGGCCGGCTCGGGGGTGACCGGCAGATCGGCGGCGGGGTTCCCGCCCCACTGCGCGTGGGCGGGGATTTCCTCGCCCTTCATGAGGAACGAGTCGGGCGCCAGCACCGCGCCGTCGCCCACGGTCACGCCATAGTGCACATGGGCGGAGACACCGAGCGTGCAGCCGTCGCCGAGCGTCGAGCGGTCGGACTTGAAGGTGCCGTCCTCCTGCGAGTGGCACTGGATCTTGGTCCCGGCGTTCAGGGTGCAGCCGTCGCCGATGGCGGCGAGCGTCCGCTCCGTGATGAAGCAGCCGTCGTCGAAGACCGCGCGGCCCATGCGGACGCCGAGCATCCGCCACACGAGCGCCTTGAAAGGTGTCCCGTTGAAGATCTCCAGATACTGGTCGGGCACCTTCCACAGGCGTTCGTGCCACCAGAAGTACGGGTCGTAGATGGAGCACAGCCGCGGTTGCAGCGGCCGGAACCGGGTGATGATGCGCTCCGCCAGCACGTAGTGGAGCGTGGTGACCGCAAGGGTGATGGCCAGGTATCCGGCGATCACCGCGGGTCCGATCACCCGGTACAGGTCGACGGAGGCGAGACCGATGACCGTGAGCAGGAAGGCGTGCAGCCAGCGGACGCCCATCATCAGGGCCATCGTGCCGAGGTTGTGGCGGTTCTTCGCGGCGAGCAGGCGCCGCTGGGTCTCGCCGGTCCTCAGCTCGTCGAACCGGGTGTCCCGCTCCACCGACCGGGGTATCTCGAAGCACGGCGAGCCGAGAAGTCCCACGCCCTCGCGTATCTCGCCGTCCAGGGGCACCATCACCTTGGTGGCGAGCAGGCAGTTGTCTCCTGTTCTGCCGCCGGCGGGATAGGCGATGTTGTTGCCGAGGAAGTTGTGCGGGCCGATCGACGCCTTCGCCACCCGGAAGGACGTGCTGGAGTACTCGGCGTTGAGCACGGACAGCCCGTCGGCCACCATGGTCCCGCTGCCGATGGAGACGAGGAAGGGCGTCTCGTGCTGGAACTCGGAGCCGAAGTTCGACCCGGTCTGTTCCACCCGGTTCAGGTTGTATCCGATGGCGCGGAGGTAGTGCACGACGTAGGAGCTGTCACCGAAGAGCCAGGCGAAGAACTTGACGTTGGTCATGCGGGCGATCGCCCGGTGCACCACGTAGTGGAATCCGTAGAGCGGGTAGACCCGGCCGGGCTCGATGAGCCGGTTCAGCACACGTGGCACGGTGTAGAGCACCACCAGACCCACGAGGGTGAAGCCGAAGAACAGTACGAGGGACAGCACCAGCGCGTCGCTGAGCAGCGCCGCCGGGGAGAGCCCGGTGGTGTCCGCCTTCAGCCGGTCGCCGATCGTCGGCACGCCGGTGAAAAGCAGGTACATGCCGCCCACGAACACCGGCAGGTACAGGAAGTACAGCTGGAGCAGGGCACCCAGGCCGAACCAGGCCCGGCGCAGCGCGCCGCACCGGATCGGCGGGACCCGCAGATAGTCGGTCTGCGTGGGCTGGGCCGGGGAGCCGTGCCAGCGTGTGCCGGCCGGGATCCGCTGGCCGCTGTAGAGGGCGGAGGCGTGGCCGAGTTGGGCCCCGTCGCCCATCGCCGTGTCGATGTCCAGGACGGTCTTCTCGCCGACGAACACATCGCTGCCGAGGGTGACCCGGCCGGTCTGGATACGTCCGGCGTGCGCCCGGTAGCAATGGAAGTAGGAGTCCTTGCGGATGACCGCGCCGTCGCCGATCGTCAGCAGGTCGGTGCAGACCGGGACGGCGTGCGAGAGGATCGTGACGCCCTTGCCGATGCGCGCGCCGAGGGCCCGCAGATAGAGCACATACAGCGGGTTGCCGATGAACAGGATCATCGGGTTGGCGTGCAGCAGTACCTTGACCAGCCAGAAGCGCAGATAGGCGAGGCCCCAGACGGGGAACTCCGTGGGCTTCCAGCGGCCGACGAGAAGCCATTTGGCGACGACCGGGAACAGGCACAGGCCCGTGAAGCCGATGCCTGAGAAGAGCAGCGACCGCAGATAGATGTCGGCGAGGCCGGAGCCGGTGGCGACCCATTCGTAGCCCTGGGCGGTGACGAGTCCGGCGCCGAACGAGTAGCCCAGGAAGATGAGGAGTTGGGCGGTGCCGCACAGGATGTGTCTGGCCCTGGGAGGCGGAGTCGGCGGGCCCGCGGGCGTCGACGGTGCCGGGGAGGCCGGCCGGGACGCTCCGGCCGGAGCGGGCGCGGCCTCGGCGAGAGCCGCCGCGAGGCTCCGGATCGTCGGGCTGCGGTAGATGTCCTTCATGGACGCGGACGGCAGGTCTGTGCGTTTTCTGATCCGTGCACAGAACTGGGCCATGACCAACGAGTTGGCGCCGAGATCGGCGAAGAAGTGACTGTCGGCCGGGACGCTTTCCGTTTTCACCACGTCGGCCAGGACTTCGGCGAGTTTTCGCTCGGTTTCCGTCCTCGTCGGGCTCGCGCCGGTTTCCCCGGCTACGGCTACGGCGTCCGGCCCGGATATGTAGACGTCGGCGGACTGCTCCACCATCGACCTCCTGGAGGACGTTTGCCTGCGCACTTTCCTGATCACGAACCGCTCTGCCAGTTTCGGTCGGCCACCGTCCGGCTGCCACTCCGCCTGAGACCCGCGACGACCCGACAACCCGCGGCTACCTTGTGTTTCCGGGCGACCCGGGCGGCCGGGGCCAGGGCGTAGATCACCCGGATGGCGGCCCGCGCGGACCGGCCCGGCTCCGGCGAGCACCGACCCGAACCCTTTGCGGAGAGGCAACGCAAAGATCGCCGACCCGCCCCGTGGGAGCGGCCCGGCCGCCGACGCGGATCTGTGGTTCGGTCACGTCCGCGCACCCCGGCTCTTCCGGAGCTGTCGCCCGCCCCCAGAGAGACGCGCCGCAGAGCGCCGGTCAGTGACCGCGCGGCAGTGCGCGCCGGTCGAGGCATCCTTTGGTCGTAAGCCGCGTGTTTCCCGGACGCGTGTTTCCCCGACGAGCGTTACCCGGTCGGGCGTTTCCCCGTTGGGCGTTTCCCCGACGGGTGTTTCCCCAGTCCCGCCCCGTCTGTCGGTCCCGGACCCGACCGGCCCGGACCCGACCGGCCCGGACCCGACCGGCCCGGACCCGACCGGCCCGTACCCGACCGGCCCGTACCCGACTGCGGCGACCGGCAATGATCGCGGCACCCGGGGAGCGGTCCCCCGAGACACGAGCCGGGCGGCAGCGCCGTTTCGGCGTACCGTCCCGCCGCCTCGCGCGTGCCCGGGGAACCGGGCGGCCGTCGCATGCCACAGTCGGTGTCCATGCGTGCCGCCTACATCACCGGACTCGGCCCACCCGACGCCATCCGCCACGGCGAACTGCCGCCGCCCGAACCCGGCCCCCATGACGTCCTCGTCGACGTCGAGGCCAGCGCGGTCAACCCCGTCGACGCCCTCGTCCGCTCGGGGGCGTACGCCACTTTCCTGCCCTTCCCCTTCGTCATCGGCCGTGACCTCGTCGGCACCGTGGCCGCCGCCGGACCCGCGGCCCACGGCTTCCGGCCCGGGGACCGGGTCTGGTGCAACAGCCTGGGGCACGCGGGCCGGCAGGGCGCCGCGGCGGAACAGGCGGCCGTACCCGCCGACCGGCTCTACCACCTGCCCCAAGGCGCGGACCCGATCGAGGCCGTCGCGCTGGCGCACGCGGCGGCCACGGCGCACCTCGCCCTGTTCACCCATGGGCGACTGCGGTGCGGCGAGACGGTCGCCGTGCTGGGCGCCGCGGGCAATGTGGGCAGCGCCCTCGTCACGATGGCGGCGCACGCGGGCGCCCGGGTCATCGCCGTCGCCGCCGGACGCGACGAAACCTACGTCCGCTCCCTGGGCGCCGACCTGGTCATCGACTACCACCACCCGGAGCCGGGCGCACTGATCCGGGAGGCCGCGCCCGCCGGGGTCGACCTCCATATCGACACCTCCGGCCACAACGACCTGGAGACCACCGTGGGACTGCTCGCCGACTGTGGACGCATCGTCGTCATGTCCGGTCTGCGCTCCCGGCCCGTCCTGCCCGTGCGGGACCT
Source organism: Streptomyces sp. NPDC004752 (assembly GCF_053601275.1). Classification (NCBI taxonomy): domain Bacteria; kingdom Bacillati; phylum Actinomycetota; class Actinomycetes; order Kitasatosporales; family Streptomycetaceae; genus Streptomyces; species Streptomyces sp. NPDC004752. The sequence goes on from NZ_JBSGBN010000156.1 coordinate 21,159, forward strand.
GTACCTGAAGGACCGCTCGCTGCACGGGTTCGCCATCTCCCATGCCGACACCGCGCAACTCGCCGGCGCCGCGCACCACGTCAACATGCTCCTGAGAGCGGGCCGGCTGCGGCCCCGCGCCGTCGAGACGCTGCCGCTGAGCGCGGCGGCCGAGGCGCACCGCCGCATCGAGAACGAGAGGGTGCGCGGCAAGCTGGTCCTGCGCGTCCGCCACTGATCCGCCCGCCCCGCCGAGCGGGGTCACCGCGCCGCCGAACGGGATTACCCAGCGCGGCGAGCGAAGTCACCTCGGAGGGCGAGCGGGATCACCTCGGGCGGCGAGCACGCGGCGGTGATGGACGTACGTCGGCGGCGGCCGGACC